>JAKQSH010000370.1 GCA_029570245.1 Deltaproteobacteria bacterium
CACAACTTTTTCGATTTCCTCAATATTTCCGATACCGTTCTGCAATGTCAGAACAGGCGTTCCGGGGCCGAAGAGGTGGGCGTGCTGCGCCAGCGCCCGCCCGGTGTCGAAGGATTTCACCATCAGCATAACCAGATCGGGCGCTTCGATGCTGCGCGAGTCGATGGCGGCTGGAATTCTGAGCAGATAATCGCCGCGCAGGCCCTCGATTCTGAGGCCGTTCTGATTGATGGCTTTGACAGACCACGAGCCGCGATCAATAAAAGTGATGCTGTGGCCCGCCAGTTTAAGGTAAGCGCCGAAGAGTGAACCCATTGCGCCTGCGCCGATAATCGCAATCTTCATTCTTTTACCCGCCTTGTGTTCAGGTTGCGCGTGAATCCTGATGCAGCTTAACAAGATTTGAGCGGCGCGTCAAAGTCTTCATGGCGCAGGACAGCAAAAACCTGAACTGTTCCCGGTCCGGGAATGCGGAACCGTATTTTACGATTGGTTACAGAGCCGTCAGACCTTGCGCCGCTTCGGCTTCAGCGCGATTCCACGCAGATTCCCTCAACTCCGCGCTGACCGTCTTCGGGCACACTGCATACATAGCCGGGGCAGCAGGCGTCGGGATAATCCGGCCCGCAGACAATGCCGTTCACACAGGCGGCGTCGCCGTCTTCGGCCACGCGGCACTGTCCCCGATAACATCCCTCATATGGGTAGCAGTCGAGATCGCTCCGGCAGCCTTCCACGCAAAAATATGTGGGCATGGGAACACCTGGAATGTATGTCGCTTCACAATATGTATGCGTATCATCGGCAATTGCCTGTTCGATGTCAGCATATCCGCCGGATTCGATACAGACGCCGTCTGCGCAGATCAGAACGCCTGCGCAATCTGTTTGCAGTCCACTCACGGCGGAGGCAACAAAAAAGCGGCTTCCTTTCGGAAGCCGCTTTCGAGCTCAGTCTGAAACTGATTAGCTGCGTTTGCACTGACCGTTGGTGTCGCAAATGAAATTGTCGCTGTTGGTCTTGCTCGGATCGTCGCAGAGAGCCAGATCGGCGCAGTCGTCGTCGCTTTCGCAGGTTACGGGCTGGCAATCACCGAATTTCACGGTAGCCATGCCGTAGGCGTCCGGGCAGCTCTCATTGTATTTGCCTTCGAGGCAAACATCGGCGGCTTCGATCGAGCAGGCCGGAGCGTCGGTGCAGACGGCGATCCAGGAAGTATCGACGCAGTCATCGTCGGCTTCGCATTCGCCTTCGCCTTCGCCTTCGCCTTCACCTTCACCTTCACCCTCGCCACCATCAACAGCGGCGCAGGCGGCGGCTGTGGCGTTCCACATGCACAGATCGTCTTCGTTGCACTCGGCTTCGGTGGCGTAGTCCGGGCAATGCAGACCGGGCAGAGCTTCGCAGGCCGGGGTGGCCAGCGTGGCGTTCCACATGCACTCAGCGTCGGCGCCGCAGGTGGTTTCGTCGGTGTAGTCCGGGCACTGATCTCCAGCCTTCTTCTCGTCATCGCCGCCGCAAGCGACCATAGCCATGGCGAACAGAACAACTACAAACAGAACCAAAGTCTTCTTCATTTTAAAATCCTTTCTTCTCTCCCAATTAATTTGTCGTTTCGACCAACTTTTTTTTCAGGGTTTCCCAACCCTAAACATCCACTTATTATTTATACGCGCCCCACAAATTGCGATAATCTTCCGAAAATTTCGATCCCGTCAGAGGAAGTACATATATTTTCACAACGAAGAATTGTCAATACAAATTTCCAACAGAGAAAACATCCTTTTCTTTCTCTGTATGAAAACTCTCTCTCCGCTTTTAAACGGTCTGGTTTTCACTCATACTTGTGCTCGCGCTATGCTGTTTGTGTACTTCTTCACTCTGCAATTCATGCCTGTATATCAGCCCGCAACAAAAAAGTCAATGTTTTTAGGCATCATAGCATTAATATTCTGCGTCAGAAGCGCCCTGCTTCCGGCAGATCGGCCAGAACAAAGGCCCGGCTCTCGCCCATGACGATAATCTGCGAAGTGTCGTCCAGAACGAATATGCCTTCGGCGTCATCGTTGGCCGAGAAGAATTCGGCCATGCCGGGCACATCGCGGGCATGCAGCACGATTTTTCCGGCGTCCAGCGAATATTCCACAAAGTCGCGACTGACGCGCGAAAGCAGAAAAATGCTGTTGCGCGCCTGCGAATATGCAATGTCGGAGTAATTCGCCAGGCCGTCGCCCACCTGAATCTGCCCGTAATTTCCTGCGGGGCAGTGCTTTCCGTCCAGCGGCACGGTAAAAATGCGCTTCTGCGAATGCTCTTTAACAACGTACAGCAGGTTCAGGCGCGGATTGTAGGCCACGCCCTCAAGGCCGCAGTTGGCGAACTCGCAGTCCGGGTCGTCGCCTTTCAAAAGCGGAATTTCCATTTCTCCGCAGGCGGCCTGCGTAACGTAAGTGTCGTCTTCGATGCGCAGCGGAATTATCTTCTGCTCCAGCGAACAGCCGGCAAGACAGCGGTTGTTGCGTTTTTCGATTACGGCGTAAAACAGATGATCGTTTATCCAGGCCAGCCCCTCGAAATCGTAAAAACCGAACTCGCTGCTTTTAAAAGCCAGGTGGCGGCAACTCAGCTTATCGGCGCTTTCAAGCCGGCAGCGTTCGAAAAGACCGGGGCGATTGTTGGTAATAATGTATTCGCGGGGATTTATGCCGCTGATGCCGGAATAATCGTGCAGGCAACCCGCAATTGCGAGCAGCGCTGAAAGCAGTACAAGTGTCGTTAAAAAGCGGCGCATGCGCTTATTCCTTCTCGAAAAAGTCGCTCAGCGAAGTGTCAACGGAAGCCCGGCGCGTTCGAGAGGAAGCCCAGTCGCGCAGCTTCTTTATTTCTTCCTGATAAGTGTTGTAAATCGGCACCACGGCTTCGGCGCATTTCTCAAGGTCGTCCTGCTCAAGCGCAGCAGAGCGCGCATAAGCACGGTAAAGCGCATCAATAACCAGCTGTTCGATTTCGGAGCCGGTGAAATTGCGCGACTTGGCGACCAGCGCCTTCAAATCGAACTTCGAGCAGTCAACACCGCGCCGTCTGAGATGAATTTCGAATATTTCCCGCCTTTCGGCCTCGTCGGGCAGATCGACGAAAAACAGCTCGTCGAAGCGTCCCTTGCGCAGCAGTTCAGGCGGCAGCGCATCCACACGGTTGGCGGTGGCCACAACAAACACCGGACGTTTCTTCTCCTGAAGCCATGTTATGAAATACCCCAGTATGCGCCGGCCTGACGTTTCCGAAGAAGCGGCGAAGCCTTTTTCTATTTCGTCGATCCACAGAACAACCGGCGCCATGGCTTCAAGCAGACGGGTGCTGCGTCGCAGGGTTTCTTCCGGCGCGCGGGTTCCGGCGAAAACCGCACCCAGGTCCAGTCTCACCAGCGGCAGTTTCCAGTAAGACGCGACGGCCTTGGCCGTCAGCGACTTTCCGCAGCCCTGCACACCCAGAAGCAGCATGCCTTTCGGTTCCGGCAGACCGAATTCGCGCGCGCGGCGTTCGAAGGCGCCGGAACGCTCGGCCAGCCATTTTTTGAGGGAATTGAGTCCTCCCACGTCGGCGGTCGAGAATTCGAGGTCGTAAAATTCGAGGGCCTGTTCCGCCGCAACCAGACGGCGTTTTTCCTCTATTACCGACACGGTATCCAGCGGCGCGCCCTGCGAAACTTCAAGCAGCACCCGCGCGAAAACAAGCCGGGCCTCCTCAAGCGTCAGGCCGCGCGCGGCGCGGGCGAAGTGTTCGGCGCGTATGTCCGCGACATCCGGCGGGTTTTCGTCGCACATGTCGCGCCACAGGCGCTCAAGCTCATCCGGTTCGGGCAGCGGCACGTCGAATATGGCGAACTGCTTTTCGAGTTCGGGCGGCATGACCAGACGCGGTGCGGTTACGATTACGGTCTGCGAGTTGTACGAGAACCCCCAGCGCATGTCTTTAAGCTGGCGCTGCACCTGCGGATTTTCCATGCGTTGATGGAAGTCGAAAAGCAGATAAACTCCGGGGCGTCCGTTTTCGGAGATGGCCTTGAGCGGGTTGTCGTGCGGATCGCTGATGTTGCCGGAAAAGCCGCTCCAGGAACTCCAGGTGTAAATCTGTTTCTCCATGGCGGCGCACAAGGCGGCCAGCATGCGCCGGGTGCGCTCCTCCTCAAAGGTGAGAAGATATATGTAAGGATAGCCCGCCCGAATGCAGCCACCGATATCCGCGATCATTTCCTGCATGACGAAACGCCTCCCCGCAAGAGTACGGTTACACAACCGGTTTGTTGAAACTTCCTAATCGCAGAAATACTTTAGCAGCTATCGGCCAGCCTGGTAAGGAAATTCGCCGGAGCGTAAATTCCGCATATGCAGGTCGGGGATTGCTCAACCGATGCCGCGTTTTCTTGTGTTGCGGACGCGAAACTGCTATTTTTCCTGTGAGTATATTCAAGGTATGGAAGAATGCGGGAATTTCTGCGTATTACAATTCTGGTCATTCTGGCCTGTGCGTTTGTCGGAACGCTAGCAAGCGTCGGCCTTTTCGCCTGGTACGGACGCAATCTGCCGGACGCCGACGCTCTGCTTGAATACGAGCCGCGTCAGGTGAACCGCGTTTACTCGTCCGACGGTCTTATAATCGGCGAATCCGGGCCGCGACGCACTTTCGTTCCCATCGAAGAAATGCCGCCCATTCTGCCCAACGCTTTTGTGGCCGCCGAGGACGAGGATTTCTATCAGCACGAAGGCGTTTCGCTGCCGCACATCGTCATGGCCATGTACCGCAATCTGCTGGCGATGCGCGTTCGCGGCGGCGGGTCAACCATAACGCAGCAGCTAGTCAAGAATGTGCTGCTTTCTGACGAGCGCAAGCTGAGCCGCAAAATAAAAGAGGCGCTTCTGGCCTATGAAATCGAAAACCGCCTTTCGAAACGCGAGATTCTTGAAATTTACATGAACACCGTTTATTTCGGCAATCAGTGTTACGGCGTGGCCGAAGCGGCGCGTTTTTATTTCGATCGCGAATTGAAGGAACTTTCAGTCGCTCAGGCTGCTTATCTGGCCGGACTGGTGCAGAATCCGGGACTTTACCGTCTCAACCGCCATCCTGAAAACGCCCGGAAACGCCAGATGTATGTGTTGCGGCGCCTGCGCGAACTTGAGTATATAAGCGACAAGGAATATGAGCGCATAAGTTCCGAGCCGCTGCAATATGTAAAGTCCGCAAATCGCGGACCGGATGCGCCTTACGTAAAAGATCAGGCACTGCGCGAAGTGCGCGAACGCCTTGGAGAAGAAGCTCTCAAGCGCGGCGGTCTTAAAATCCATACCAGCATCGACAGCCGCATGCAGTCTTATGCCGAAGAGGCGCTGCGCTCCGGCCTTATCGAATACGACCGCCGCCATGCATACCGGCCCGTCGGACTCAGGCTGGACGAAGCCGGGCGGCGCGCGTTTGCGGAACTCTTCGAGGGCTACCCCGACGATGTACTCTGCGCCTTCAGCGCCGAGCGGCGCGCCATAACAATAAACGAGAACGAAATCCCGGCCCGGTATGCCGACCTGCCTGAAAACGAAAGACCGGCGGCCTGGCGCGCTTTTCCGTGGCGCACGCGCATTGAACGCATGGAGGAAAACCGCATTTATCTGGCTCTGGCCGGGAATATTACTGAGGGCGGCGATCTTGAAGTCAGCCTGGGCAGACAGGCAGGAATAGTACCCGCCGCCGAGTTGAAATCGGCGCTGAAGCGCGCCGGAAAAGACGCGAAAATCGAAGAGCTCTTTGCGCCCGGCACGCTGCTGCAGGTCATGTCCGCAGGCAAAATTGCACCATACAAAGGCAAAGCGCAGGCGCTCAGGCTGGTGTCGCTGCCGGAAGTGCAGGGCGCCTTTGTTGCGATTGATCCGTCCACGCACGCCGTGCGCGCTCTGGTGGGCGGATTCGCCTTCAATCGCGGCGAATACAACCGCGCCGTGCGGGCCGGCCGGCAGCCCGGTTCGAGCTTCAAGCCTTTTGTTTACCTCAGCGCCATACAAAGCCGTAAGTTTACGGCGGCCAGCATCGTAGAAGATGCGCCGATCACAATTAAAATCGCCGGAGCGCCGGACTGGTCGCCGCAGAATTACGAGCCGGGATTCCGGGGTCCGCTGCGGCTGCGCGAGGCGCTGGCCTTTTCGCTCAACACCGTGGCGGCGCGCCTGATAGAAGCCGTCACACCGCAGGCGGTAGTTGAAACGGCTCAGGCTCTGGGCATAAAATCGAAGCTGCGCGCCGATTACTCGCTGGCGCTGGGCGCTTCCGAAGTGACGCCGCTTGAACTGGCATCGGCCTACGCCGCGCTGGCCGACGGCGGACGCGCCGCCGAACCGCTGTTTGTCACCCGCGTGACAGGCCCGGACGGTCTGACGCTGTACGAAGTCAGAAACGAAAAAAAGCAGGCGATTCCGGCCAACGAGGTTTATGTGCTGGTGTCGATGATGCGGAGCGTGATGGATCACGGCACGGGCGCTTCGGGAAAAATCGAAGGTCGTCCGCTGGCGGGCAAAACCGGCACCGCCAACGAGCAGCGCGACGCATGGTTTGCGGGTTTCTCGCCGCAGCTGGCCGCTGTGGCGTGGGTCGGCTTCGACGATCACCGTCCGCTGGGACGCGGCGAAACCGGCGCGCGCGCCGCACTGCCGATCTGGACTTCCTTCATGCGCAAAGCCCTTAAGGACAAGCCCATAGTCGATTTCGCAACGCCGCCGGGAGTCAGTTTCGTCACCATCGACCCGCAAACCGGCTTGCGCTGCGCCCCGGACAATCCGCAGGCCATGCAGGAAGTTTTTCTGGACGGCACCGAGCCGGGCGAAACGCCCGAACAGGACGCAGACGCCGTAAACGGACCGGAAACGAAGGAAGATAAACAATAATGTGCAGAGGCATATTCAAATTCTTACTGACGGCGCTTCTGCCGCTTTTAGTGCAGAGCACACTTTACGCAGCCGTCGGAAACGGTGATGAAATCGAAACGGCCTGGGAAACTCTGATTGCGGAGCTGTCGGGCAGCGCTCAGGCCCGGCCTTTAGGTGGAGCCGACGAACTGCTGCTGTGGGTGGACAACGGAGAAGGCGGAGTAAACAGCCTGACGGCGCTTGTGGAACAGGCCGGACAGGCCGCACTGAAGCGTCCGGGGCTGTTTGCCGAAGTGGTTCCGGCGCGCAGCCTTTTCAGCGGCGCAGCCGATCTTTCGCAGCAGGGATTGACGGAGCTGGACAGGCGCGGCTTCGATCGCCTGCTGAAGATCGACGTGCGCAGCAGTTCCGGCGCAGTTGTAATTAAAGCCCGTGTCTGGTGGCTTGACTGCGACATCTGGTCGGTCATGGCCGGGCAACCTTATTATTCCAGACAGGCTGAGACGCGTCTTCCGGCCTCACCCCTGTGGGGAATGCTCGAAACCCGCGAGTTGAACTTCGGCCCCGGCGCTCCTGCATGGAAGGAGCGCGGGCTGTTCAGCGGCAAAGGGCGCATACTCGACATTGCCGCCGCCGATCTGGACGGCGACGCCGCGGCGGAACTGGTGCTGCTGTTTGAAGAGCGTCTCGAAGTGTGGAGACGCTCCGGCGACGACGAATTTTCCTTCCGACACATGCAGAATCTGCCGCAGGAAGAACTCACGCTGCCCGCCCGCTACGCCGTCGGCAATCTTTTCTTCTGCGGCGTTTCAGGCGCTTCGCCGCTGCTGCTGCTGGCGCACAACCGTCTGCCGGGCGGACTGGCGCTGCAATGGAGCGGCGCCGATTTCGCCGTGACGCGTCGCACCGAACGCGCTCCGCTGGCCTGTCTGCCTTCGGCTTCAGGCGGAGAAGCCGCGCTGCTTTCATCCGTGTACGTCGGCGGCGGAACGGCGTTTGCCGGGCGCATTTACACCGACGGTTCGGGGCTGCGGCGCGAATACAAGCTGCCGGAATCCTTTGTGGCCTTCGAAGCTTCGCCTGCCGCCGCCGATCTGCGTGACATATACGTTGTTTCGCCGGGCGGAGCGGTCTTCGATGCGCTGGGCGGAAAAATAATGCCTTCGGGTTCCTGCGGAACGCAACCAGCGCTTGCGTCGGGTCCGGCAGGCGAAAACGTGCTGGCCTGCGGCGCGGCGCGTTTCGGAGCGGAGGAAGAAGGCATGAACATCACTGCGGCGGCCACCGGAACAAAGAATGCTCCGGTCGGATTCACTGCGGCAGCAAAGGGTGAAGTGACGGCCATCTGCGCGGCGCCCGGAGAAGGTCTGCGTTTTTATGTCGCACGCTACGATGCAGGAAGCGACAACAGCCGCATCGTGCTGCTTTATCCATGAAAAACCGAACGGACTTGCGGCGATGAAGATATTTTCAGGCATACTCATAATTTCTGCGATTTTCTCAGTTTTCAGCCTTTCGACCCGGGCCGGACTGCCGCCTCCAGTGGGCGGTGAAGTCGTCATGCTCAGCGCCGAAAAGCTGGAAAGCCTCGACCCGACCATGCGCCTGAACCCGGCGGAGCGCGCAGCTTCGGCGCTGGTCTGCGAAACCTTGTATAAGTTGCATAACGGCAGGGCCGAGAACAATCTGGTATTGCGCAGTCAGATCGAAAACAATGCGAAATCGCTGCATGTCTGGCTGAAGCCGGGCATACTTTTTCACGACGGTTCTCCGCTGCAGGCCATCGAAGTCAAAGCGGCGCTTGAGCGTCTGGCCGCGCCCTCGACAGGCTCGCCGTATGGAAGGCTGCTGGACGGCATAATCGGCGCGGGGGGCGTTGCGGCTGACGGCAGATTCGAACTGAGCGGATTCAGAATAATTTCAGCCTACGAATTCGTGATCGACCTTGAAAGCGCCGATGAAAATTTCATTCTCCGCCTTACGCACCCGGCCACGGCCATCTGTAAAGACGCCGGCGAAAACGGCAGCGGGCCTTTCAGAGTGCTGAACCGCCGCAGCGCCGAAGTCCGCCTGGAAGCCAATCTCGAACATCGCGACGGGCGACCTTTTCTCGACAAGCTTACGCTGCGCTATTCCGAAGGCGTTTCAGCCGAACGGCGTATTCTGAAACGCTCCGGTTCCGACGGCTCCATGTCGGGCAGGGTGCGTTCGGGTGAAGAAGGGCGCATTTTCAGCTCCGCCGTCAGCGGCGCGGTGGCGCTTTTTCCCAATCCCGGACGCGGCAATCAGGATTTAAAGCGCTTTTCGGAGCTGCTGCGCTACGCATTCGACTGCCGCGAGGCGCTCAGGCTTTTCGAGCCGCGCGCTCATACGCCGTTCGAAGACGACAAGGAAAAAAAGCCGCTTGAAGACGCAAGCTGCGTCGGCTTTTCCCTCTCGCCTTCTCTGGCGCGCGGAACGGCGGCGGCTCTGACGAAACGCGACATCAAGGTAATTCTGCGCTCCGACGATCCGGCTCTTGTGCTTCCGGCCCAGAGAATGAAGCTGGAACTGGAAGCCTGCGGCGTGCTGATGAACGTAAGCGCACTGAGTCTCGAAGAATACCGCGCGGCGCTGGCTTCGGGCGATTACGACTATGAATTCGCATGGGATTTGAATCACCCGGCGTCTTACTCGAAACCGCCGATTGTGCTTTACAGAATCGTTCCCGAAGCGTATATATGCAATCCTTTTATGGGGGGACTGTCTTTTGACGAACTCGGTCTGCCGCGCTGGGCGGATGTCTGGGAGGCTGTGCAGTGAAACTTGAAACAAGGCTGGGGCTTTGCGCCGTGTTCGGTCTGGTGGCGACGCTGGGACTGGCCGTCATGCTTTATATTTATCTTCCGGCGGGCGTGGAAGAATATGTGCGCCGCGACGCGGAAGAGCGCAACTCGCAGGCGGCGGCGCTTATGAGCGCCGAGCTCAAGCGCCTGGGCGACAGAATGAACGAAAGCCTGGCGGCGCTGGCCTCCGATCTGCCTGAGACTTCGACCGAATCCGAAAACATCACGCCCGAACAGGTCGAACTGGCCGGAAATCTGGCCGGGCGTTATGGTTTCGATGAACTGTATCTTATCGAAAAAGACGCCCGTCTGCGCTCGGCCTGGCCGCAGGCGGCGCGCATCGGCATGAAAGACGCCGGGCTGCTGGAAAAGGCCCGTGCGGCCTCGCAGAAAGCCGTATTCACTGTGGATAAAAGCGGCGAGCTCTTCATAGCCCGCAGCCGTCGCATTGCCGAAAGATCGAATCTGACGCTGCTGGCGCTGCTGCATGTTGAAAAAGACGAATTAAAACATCTTGCTTCTGGCATCGGACTCAAGTTTTCGGGTATAATCGCCGGAACGGAAGATAAGACCCCGGAAGGAACATACGCGCTTCCGCTGGAAGGTCCCGGAGGCGAAAGAACGGCGACGCTGCACCTGAGCGTACCGGAACCGCAGAGTCGTATGCTGCTGCGGGCGCTGTCGCGTCGTATTCTTTTTGTGGCCGTTCCCTGGGGCTTGCTGACCGCGCTGGTGCTGGTGTGGCTGGGCTGGCCGCCGCGCCGCAGAACCGACGGAAAACGCTGACGCCGTAAGGCTTGCAGGAAGTATTCATGGAGCGCAGAAGCAGCAGATTACTCAGCAGAATCCGCCCTCATTCGGGAGTGGAAGAATATCTGTCCGAGAGGCTGGCGGGCGGCAACGGCGACGTGAGCGGTCAGAACACCTATCCGCGCAAGCGCGTGCTTTTTATAGAATACCTTATAATAACCATCGGCTGCGCCATTTTCGGGCTGGCCATGACACTGCTTATTCTGCCATACCGCATCGCCCCCGGCGGCATGTCGGGCCTGGCGGTTATCGTGAATTATTACACAAACTGGCCCATGGGTCTGGTGCTGCTGGCCTTCAACGCGCCTACTTTTTTCGCCGGGCTGCGCGTGCTGGGTTCAGGCTTCGGCATGAAAAGCCTTTACGGCACCATAATGATTTCGGTCTTCACCGATCTTTTCAACGAGGTGCTGAAGCTCAGCATGGACCTGGGCGATCCTATTCTGGCTCCGGTTTTCGGCGGAGTCATAATGGGCGTCGGTCTGGGACTGGTTCTCAAAATGGGCGGAGCCACTTCCGGCTCCGGCACACTGGCGCGTATCATCGCGCATTACACCGGCGTAAAACACGGCAACGCCATACTGGTCATCAACACCCTGGTTGTCACTCTGGCCGGATTCTGCTTTCATTCCGCCGACCTGGCCATGTACGGTCTCATGTCGCTGTACATCTCGTCCAAGGTGATCGACATCATAATGGAAGGCATGGGCTATGCGCGCGGAGCCTACATAATTTCGAGCAGGCCGCAGGAAATCGGCCAGGCCATCATGCATGAGCTAAATCGCGGCGCCACCGCACTCAAAGGGCGCGGAGTTTATACCGACTCCGAGCGCGAAGTGCTTTTCTGCGTGGTGGCCCGTCGCGAAACCGCCGATCTGGTGGCGCTGGTGAAAGCCATCGACCCGCGCGCCTTTGTGGTCATTTCCGAAGTCCACGAGGTTCTGGGCGAAGGATTCAGACCGCGCATTTAGCATTGATCTGAAAGGAACAGATATGAACGCACCAATGAGCAGGGCGCGCCGCATTGAACTTCTGATGTGGAATTTCATAAGCTTTTTCGGGACAATAGCCGCCGGCGTCCTGTTTATTGCGCTGGCATTCGTACTTGACTTCAGATTCGGCTGCATTGCGCTTGTGAACCTGGCGCTGATAACCATCGGCTCCAACACCTACAAATATCATTACTGGAAAGCGCGCCCCGACAATCCGCAGCACATCCGCCCGGAGCAGCCTTTTCCGGTGCTGGCGCTGCATAAATATCTGAACCCGAAGAACGCCATCGCCCAGTTCAGATTCATCGACTCCGGCTCCATGCCGTCCATTCACTCGGCGCGCAGTTTTAATTTTGCGGTGCTATTCGCCGGATATCTGGGAGATTTTTACTGGTATCCGCTGTTTCTCATAATTGCGGCCTTCATCGGCGCTTCGCGCATCGTCAAACTGCGCCACGACATCCGCGACGTTTCGGTGGGAATGCTTGTCGGAATCATAATCGGCGTGCTGTCCCTGCCCTGGATAGAGCGCCTGGCGGGCTGAGTCGGCCCCGGCCCGGTTCCTTGTCAATCGTCTCCGCAGCCGCCCGTGCGCATTGTATATGCCTGTCCGAAATCATCTGCCGCCATGTCGCCGGACCTTGACGCCCGGAGTCCGGGCGGGTTAAGATTTCAGCAATGGAGGCGCTGCCGATGTATGAGTTCTTACTTGCCTTTCTGATTTCCTTCTGGACGCTTACGGCTGAGATGGCGCCCTGGCTGCTGCTGGGATTCGCCGCCGCCGGAATTCTGCATGTTTTCATTCCCATCGGTCTTATTACGCGCCACATCGGCGGGGAATCCCCCGCAGCGGTGGTAAAGGCTTCATTGCTGGGAATTCCGCTGCCGCTCTGCTCCTGCGGTGTGCTCCCGGTGGCGGCATCTCTGCGCAAATCCGGCGCCGGGCGCGCCCCGACGCTGTCTTTTCTCATAAGCACGCCCGTAACCGGCGTCGATTCGCTGGCGGCCACCTGGTCGCTTCTGGGCTGGTTTTTCATGCTGGCGCGTCTGATTGTTTCTGTCGTTATCGGGCTGGCCAGCGGTTTTGTCATGTCGCTGACGGGACGCAATATTCCAGAAGATACGGCTCCGGCTGAAACGCCGATTTCATGTGCAGACGATGGCAACAACGGACTTCAGCACAAAAAAAGCTTTATGGCCGGGCTGAAATCGGCCCTGAGCTACGCTTTTCTGGAACTGCCGGAAACCATAGCTTCTTCGATTTTAACCGGACTGGTGCTGGGCGGACTGATTACCGCGCTGCTTCCGCCCGACCTGATTCAGAATTACATCGGCGGCGGCTTCCGGGCCGTACTGGCGGCGACGGTCATCGGCATTCCGCTGTACGTCTGTGCCACAGGTTCCATTCCCATTGCGGCAGCCATGATTATGCAGGGCTTTACGCCCGGCGCGGCGCTGGCGTTTATGATTGCCGGACCGGCCAGCAACATGGCGGCCGTTTCAACGGTTCATAAACTGCTTGGAAAACGCGCTCTTGCAGTATATCTCGCGTCCATTTTCAGCGGTGCGCTGGCCTCCGGCCTGCTACTCGACCGGCTTTTTCCGCAGGCGCGCGCCTGGCTGCCGGATTTCACCACCCATCACCACCAGCACGGACTGTCGCTGTTCGACCATCTGACGGCAGCGGCATTCATGCTGCTGACCCTGTCTCTGCTTGTCAGAAGGAGGCTGTCATCTGCGGCTTTTACCCTGAAAACCGCGAAAGGATCGAATGACATGAGCGAAATACTGTTCAGTGTGCCCGGCATGAGCTGCAACCACTGCAAAATGTCAGTCACCAGAGCGCTTTCGGCCATCGAAGGCGTGACGGCGGTGGAAGTCGATCTGGTGACGAAAAAGGTTGCCGTTTCATGCACGGGCGAGCCGGACGAAAAGAAGATGCTGGCCGCGCTTGAAAATGCAGGCTTCGAAGCCGGAGTGCTGAAGCGCGGATAAACAGTTGAGCAAGATGGGCTTATGTCTGTTCAGGTCTCCCGACCTGAAGAAAACGGCGTCGCCCCGCGAAAAATCAAGTGAATATAATCAGTTGGCCTTGTGAAAAATGCCGTCCCGGTCGTTGTTTTTACTTGCAAGTCTCAGTGTTTTCTGCTAGATATTGCGCTCCCGTCAGTAAATGAGCAGGTGTTCCATCCTGCGGCGGGAACCTGCGGCCCCTGCGCCATGCGTTGTTGAAAAGGGGTGCGCGGCATACTTAACCATTTGAAAGGATTGAAAATGCCAGTCAATGTAACCGTCAAGGACCTTCTGGACGCCGGATCGCACTTTGGTCATCAGACCCGCAAGTGGAACCCAAAAATGAAGCCGTACATTTTCGGCGTCCGCAACGGCGTTCACATCATCAATCTGTCGAAAACCGCAGCTCAGCTGCGCAAAGCCGTTGACATGGTTACCGATCTGGTTTCCGAAGGCGCCGACGTGATCTTTGTCGGAACCAAGCGTCAGGCTCAGGAAGTTCTCAAGGAAGAAGCCGAGCGCTGCGAAATGTTCCACATGACCAATCGCTGGCTGGGCGGCACGCTCACCAACTTCCGCACCATCCGTCAGTCCATCGACGTTCTCAACGAACTTGAACGCATGGCCAAGGAAGGCAACTATCGCGTCCGCACCAAGAAGGAAGCCCTGCACAAAGAAAAAGAGCGCATCAAAATGTCGCGCAACTTCTCAGGCATTTCCAAAATGACGAAAATTCCGGGCGTAATGTTCGTAATCGACCCGGTTCGCGAGCACATCGCGGTTAAAGAAGCCAACAAGCTGGGCATTCCCGTAATCGCCGTCTGCGACACCGACTGCAACCCCGACGGAATCGAATGCGTCATTCCCGGCAACGACGACGCCATCCGTTCCATTCGTCTTTTCGCCCAGAGCATAGCCAACGCCTGTTTCGACGGCAAAGCCCTCGGCAAAGAAAAAGGCACGCACCGCGATGAGCAGGCCGATTCTCAGCAGAGAGACGCCGACGCTCACAAGGTCGTCAAGAAATTCCGCAAGCGTGAAGATTCGCCCAGAGCAGCGGAAGCCATGGCTGACGGAGCCGAAGATCAGGACGAATAAACAGATCAATTTTAACTGGAAATTTTAAGAATACAGGAGTTTCTCCAATGTCCATTACCCCCGCAATGATTAAGGAACTGCGCGAAAGAACCGCAGCCGGCATGCTCGACTGCAAAAAAGCTCTCGAAGAGGCCGCAGGCGACATCGAACAGGCCATCGACATTCTGCGCACAAAAGGTCTGGCCGCAGCAGCCAAAAAACAGGGCCGTATCAGCTCCGAAGGCCTGGTCGTTCATTACATGAGCAACGACCGCAAGCTCGGAACTCTGTTCGAAATCAACTGCGAAACCGACTTTGTAGCCAAGAATAACGATTTCAAGAAGCTGTGCAACGATCTGGTGCTGCACGTCGCCAAAAACGATCCTTCAGGCCTGGAAGACGGAGCCAGACCGCTGATGGAACAGAACCTTCTCGACACCGGCCTCAAGGTCAAAGATGTGATTATGAGCGCCACCGCCACCATCGGCGAAAAGATTTCTCCGCGCCGCTTCGTGCGCTGGGAAACCGAGGGCTTCAACGTCATCGACGTATACATTCACGGACCCGGCAGAATCGGAATCATGGTAGAGCTGACCTGCGGCAAGGAAGCTTCGCGCACCAGCGAGGCCGTGATTGATTTCGCTCACAAATGCGCCATGCAGGTTGCCGCCGCCAAACCCGAAGCCGTAAAACGCGAGGACATCCCCGCCGATCTGATCGAACGTGAACGCGAAGTATACAACGAGCAGGTCAAAGAATCCGGCAAGCCGGAAGCCATCTGGGAAAAAATCGTTCAGGGCAAGCTTGAGAAGTTCTTCAAAGATGCATCCCTGCTGGAACAGCAGTGGGTTCACGACACCGACAAAACCGTCAGCCAGGTTCTTGTGGAACTGAGCAAGGCCGTCGGCGACAGCATCGGCATAAAACGCATTGTACGCTGGGAACTGGGCGAAGGTCTGCAGAAGCGCGTCCACGATCTGGCCGCCGAAGTTGCGGAACAGCTCAACAAATAAGTTCGGTCGCATCATCAGTAAAAGCGCGTCGGAAGGCGCGCTTTTTTTATTTTCCGGCTTTCTGCACGCGTGGACCGCAACGTGAATTTTTCGCCCGCTGTTGCATGAAAATCGGCAATCCGGGTTGCCTTCACAGGCTCAGTTGCAGACGGCGCCCTGTGAAGATATTCACGGACATGTATGCGTTGTAACGGATTTGTTCAATTATATTGAGTGCCTGCGTTCGTTCACTGCAGCGAATAACGTTCACTGGCTATTGCACAATTTCTTCAGAGGTCTACAATTTTCATCAGGTTGTGGTTCTTTCTACCGAAAAAGGAGGAATATGATGAAAAAAGCAGCGCTTCTGTCGATGATTGTTATTGGTGCCTTCTGTCTCATGGGCTTCGGCCCCGGAGAGGTCACGGGCGACCGTCATCCGGCTGATTCCTACAACACCCACAGCGGCAGCCAGGGCCCCTGGGCCAAAAGCACCGCACGCGAAAGCATTCTGTCCAACAAACGCATGCCCGCAGGCGGAATGGGAGACGGAATGGATTTCGGCAACATGGGCATGCGCGGCGGCAACGGTCTGCGCAAGCTGGGTCCCAGCGCCGTCGGAAACTGGGACATGCATCCGGCTGACGAATACAACCGCAGCTGCCGTTACGGACAGTGCGCCACCGAAATCGTAAAGCCCACCGGCGCTCCCGCCGCAGGTATGGGCGGCGAAACCGGCCGCGACAAATATCTGAAGAAAGATAAAAAAGAGCAGTTCGGCTTCCATGCCGCCCAGGACCCGCGCACCGATCGCGACGATTACGGTTCACGCCCCAATGAAGGCCCGCGCGAAGATACGTCGGCCAAAAAATCGGAGAGCGGCAAAAAAGCCAAAAGCTCCGGCATCAGCCTTTCGGCCATGGACAAACTCGGACGCCACATCGTCACCAACACGCCGCATCCGGCTGACTCCTACAACACCACCATGAAGGAATACCGCGAGCCGATGAAGATGATCGACCCGTCCAGAATGCCTTACAGGGTCTACAAAATGTTCAGCGGCAACAACACTCTCACCTATACCCGCAACAGCGACAGCAGAACCGATTCCGACAAGGTCACAAACGCACCGGAAGAAGAAAAAAGCAGCCTGGACGGCCTGCGCAAAAAAACCTGGACACTGCATCAGTAAGTTCACGGATAATTTGATTATCGACTGAAGGCAGCTTATCCGTGTCGGCATAAGGCGGACATTTGAATGTCCGCCTTTTTTTGTTTGCATTCCATGAGAAGTTTGTCTATAGTCATAGTTGTGTATAACTGCTTTTTGAAGGAAGCGACATGAAAAAGTACATTATTTCGATTCTGAGTGTGTCAGCCTTTGTGCTGGCGCTTGTTTCCGTAAACGCCTATGCAGGCTGTCCATATGCCGACGCAGCCAAAGCCGACAAGTCGGCCAAAGTCGAAGGCGGAGACTGCGGCGGTTGTCCGCATGCCAAAGCCGAATCCGACAAGGCCGCCTCCGGCTGTCCCTGTATGGGAGAAGACGGCAAGTGCAACTGCGCGGGCGACTGCAAGTGCAAAGGCGAGGAAGGCTGCAAATGCGACAAGGGAGCCGGAGCGGCCAGATAACTTGAAATTACATGTTTTTTTCGTGTACGCCGGAACGCTGCATGAAGTCGTTCCGGCGTATTTTTTTGCAGCAGCGCAAAGCCGTTCCGTCTGTCCTTAAAAATTGCAAAAACCGCTCCATATTGTGTATCATTAAAAAAGGACGGATCGCAAATCTGACACAGTACGGAACGGAACGAATGCTTGTTTCAAAAAAAACACTGCGCATGCTGGAATTGCTCAAAACGCGCCTGAAACCCGGCATGAAGGCGCTTATAGCTCTGCACGACAACCCCGACCCCGACTGCATGGCCGCCGCCCTGTGCATGAAAAAAATCTTCGAGATTTCATACGGGGTCTCAAGCGTCATGGCCTGCGGCGGTATTCTGGGCCGCACCGAAAACCGCGCCATGGCCGAACTTTGCGGAATCACACTGCAAAGCGCATCGTCGGTGCGCATAAGCGATTTTGATTTTCTGCTTACGGTTGACAGCCAGCCCGGAGCCGGAAACACTTTTGTAACGCGCGAAGCTGCGGTGGACATGGTGCTGGATCATCATCCGAGCCAGCCCGCAACGCGCCGCGTGCCCATGGTCGATATCCGCACCTCTTACGGTGCAAGCACCACACTGGCGCTTGAATATCTGCTGGCGCACCGCCTGGAGCCCGACCGACGCGAAGCCACCGCGCTGTTTTATGCGCTCAAAAGCGAAACTCAGGACCTGGGGCGCGAATCCTGCCCGGCGGATCGGCGGGCTTATTTTTATCTTTTCAGGCGTATCGACTTCAAACTGCTCTACGGCATCGTAAACGCCAAGCTTTCGCGCAACTACTTCCGCACGCTTTTCAAAGGGCTTGAAAACGCGCGCATTCACAACGACGTGCTCATCAGCAGCCTGGGCGAACTGGAGGCGCCGGATCATGTTTCCGAAAGCGCCGACTGGCTGCTGCGCCTTAAAGATATAAAATGGACTCTGCTGACCGGCGTCTGGCGCGACACGGCATATGTTTCTATCCGCACCAGCGAGCGCGAAGCCAATGCCGGCGGCGTCGTTCAGCAACTGGTGGCGGGACTCGGTTCCGGCGGCGGTCACGAAATGATGGCCGGGGCGCAGATCGACCTTAAAACAGCCGCTCTTGCATATGAGGCGCTTTTCGAGGAATTGCAGCAGCGTTTTCTTAAAATAATGCGCAAGCGCAGTCCGGGAGCGGATTTGCTGAAATAATGGTTATTTTAAGCGCGGATCGTAGATTTCGGCGAAAAGCTGCACCAGAAACCACTGGCCGTTTTCATTGACCGCCACACCTGTCCCGCAGGCGTTGAAGCCTCCATCCAGCATGTTATAACGATGCGAAGGGCTGTTCCAGAGCTTGAGAACAATGTCTTCGGCTTTGGGACCATGCGCCAGATTCTCACCGAAGCGCACAAAGCGCACTCCGCTGCGCTCTATACGGTCGCGCGGGCCTTCCGCGTTGCTTTCGTGCGCAAAACTGCCGCCAGAGGCCATTTCGGCGGCCAGACGGGCTGCAACTTCGTCCAGACGCGGATCGGCAGCCAGCGGGGCCAGCTGATATTCCACGCGCAGACGGTTGATCCAGTTCAGGTATGCCGACTTCATATCGGAGGCCTCAACCGTCCGGAACGGTTCCAGCGAAGGTATCCAGGTTTTTGAATTCTTTTCGACTTCTATCGGCATCGTGGCTACCGGCACCGGCCCGCTTGCGCCAAGTTCAACCAGTTGCAGCGTATACATGCCTTTGCGGAGCAGTTTGAATTCGCAGGAGATCGCACCGGATGCGATGCGCATTGGCTTCCGCATGAAAACCGAGCCGTCCGGGTGCGCCAGAAAAAACAGGAAATCGCTGTTGTTGCGCACAATACCGTCCACAATCAGATTGCGCCTTAAACTGGTGAAACGTGGGATCGGAGCGGGGTCGATACTGCGGTAACTCAAAATAAGCACCGCCACGAAGCCGTTTCCGACTTTTTCGACGCCTGCGCCCATGTGCGTCCAGCCGCCCCGGCTGCGGCCTTCCGCCCACTGGCCGAATATGGCCGTGAGCTTTTCGAGCGTAGCCGCCGAGGCGAAACCCGCCAAGCTGCGGTCGTCGCCTATGCCGTACTCAAGCAGCCAGCTTTTCACGTCGCGCGCCGCTTCCCGTTTTCTTTCTTCCGGGCTCAAACCGGCCAGATGTCGCGCCCGTCCGGCGGCGGCAAAGGAAAGTCCGCGATCGACCAGCGGCAGCGGACGCCCGGCGGCGACGAATTTCTGCCGGATTTCGTCAGTCAGAACCGATATGTCAAGCTGCTTATCCCCTGCCGGATAACGCGCCGGATAATAAAATGCGCCGAACGGAGTCTGCTGTGCCGCAAGCGGCGGGCATAGAAGGATCAGAACGGCTGCAAGCATGCAGAAAGTGAAAATACGCATCGTTTTTTTCCCGGATTCCGGCTTGAACTGCGCCGGATTTCTGCCGCATAATATACACCAGAATACTCCGGCAGCAAAAAGACGGCGGCGGATTATGGCACTGCATCCGTCATAAAAGCGTTCATGTGTCCGCTTTTTTATTTGACCCCGGCTCCGCAGCGCATTTAAACTTCAGGACGGAGCGCGACAGAAAATGAACTATTCTCTTTCGGACAGCATATCATACCGCATCTACGGCGAATTCACCGTGCTGCTGGACCACGCCACAGGGCGCGTCATGCGCATGAACCGCAGCGCCGGTCTGCTCATAACGCGCCTGGACAAAGGCG
>JAKQSH010000377.1 GCA_029570245.1 Deltaproteobacteria bacterium
CTTGAACTTCAGAGTGTCAGGATTGCCTTCCGGGTCCTGTGAAATATGCCCGTAAAAGTCCAGCGCAGTTCCGGGCTCGACGTTGATAGTGTCTGGAGCCGGCGAGCCGTGCGGTTCAAGCGAGAATCTTGCTATGGGAATTTTGTTGGGAGCGCCGACCGTTGCATAAATAGGGGCATAAAAGTTTGTGCTGCCGTTTACATTGGTGGCAACCACCAGCTGGCAGTTATAATCTTCAACATACCTATCAGGCTTTATTGTAAGCTCCAGAGTGTCTTCGCTGTATGGGTTGATGGTTCTCTGAGTGTCGCCGCCTTCTGAAAATTCGAAATAAGTCATCCAGTCTCCGTCAAAGAGGTCGATTCTGAGGAAACGAATCTCGATGGGATCGGAGGTAGTGTTTTTAAGAACGATCGGCAGTGTCTTTTCCGAGCCGGATTCCACAGTACCGAAATCTACCGGGTAAGGCAGAATCTGAATTTCCGGAATAATCGCAGCTCCGCCGATGGGAACATCGACCAGTGTTTCTATCGTGTCACCTTCAAGCTTGTAGCCGAAGCGCAGCTTCGCCATAAACGATTTCTCCGTTTCGGGCTCGAAAACGACAGTAAAAGCAAGTGACTGCCTGCCGATGAGTTCAACGGGGTTCGTTTCGGATACTGCGACACCGTGATCGGATCGTTCAACCGAGAAAACCTGGTCGGTGTCGTCAACTATTTCAGCTCTTACCAAGGTAAGCTTGGCCGTACCTTCTCCAAGGTTCATCGCTGAAATGCTGTGACGGTTACCAAGGGAACCCAGCGGCACGGTACCGAAGTCTATAGCCGGCTCACTGGTGCCGAACTCAGCCTCGCCCACAGGCGCAATAACTTCAGCACTGACAGAAATTTCGAGTGAAGGAAGATTGTCGGAATCGTTGCTGATTGTGACGACATTGGAAATGCTGCCCAATTTCTGCGGTTGAAGCTTGATGTAAAATGTTACGGTTTCACCGGGCTGGACACCTGAAGACTCAGGATAATCAAGCAGCGAGAAAGAAGTGTCCACAGTGTCGGACCAGGTGGCGCCGAAAAGCATGAAGCTGGTATTGCCTTCGTTTCTGATGGTTATTTCAGCCGTCGGAGTTGTATTGCTTTCGACTTCTCCGAAGTCGATGCTGTTGCCGGGATTCAGCACCAGCGTACGGGTTTCTTCGCTTCCGTCGCCATCGCTGCCGGAGCAGAATTCAGGCAGAACGCAAACGGCTTTTCCGGCCACACCCTCACAGCATGAACCGCTCATAACGGCGTCGCATTCGCCGGTTGTAATACACAACTGAGAGCAGTAGTTGACCGAACCGGAAGCAATGCACATGGAACCTGCGCATTCCGAGTCCTGGGTACAGCTTTCACCCATAACTTTGTCTCCGGCGACATCGCCGTCTCCGCCGTCTTCGGAGCCGCTGTCACCGCCACAGCCGGAAAGCAGCAGCAAAGCCAATATTGCAGACAAAAAAATCAGACGATAAATGCGGTTCATGGCAACCCTTCCTCGTAATTGGATCAATACAAAATCCCCTTATCCGCTTATTAATGGATTTTAAGACGGAAGAAGCCCAGCGTCAAACATCTTTGTACTTAATTTTGCACGGCAGCTCATTACAGAAAAGACCGCCTAAGACACAGTATTAAAGCTTCAGGTCTTCGAAACGGCTTCAAGTGCCATATTATAGGCTTCTTTACGCTTCAGACCGAACTCAAGTCGCAACTGCTCAGAAATATCACGAACCGAAAGACCGCCGGAGGCAAGCTCCGAAGCTCTTTCGGCTGCGGTATCAACTGAGACAGGTTCATCGACTGCACCCTGCACAATCAGCGTAAGCTCACCCTTCGGCTCCGACTCAGAAAATGCCGCCGCCAGATTGCGAAGATCGCTCTGAACGAATTCTTCATACATTTTAGTCAGTTCACGACACAGAACGGCTTTTCTGTCACCCCAGATTTCGGCCATTTCAGAAAGCTGTCCGGCGGCCTTGTGTGGCGAAAGATAAGCAATCAGCGTTGCCCTTTGATGGGCCGATTCTGCCAGCCACTCCCGGCGTCTGCTCTGCTGTTCAGGTGGAAAACCCAGGAATACGAAGCGATCTGTCGGCAGACCGGAAGCTGAAAGCGCTGCCACAGCCGCGCAGGCGCCCGGAATCGGAACGACATCAATTCCCTGCTCCCGGCAGGCACGCACAAGCGGATAACCGGGATCGGAAATTGCCGGAGTTCCGGCGTCGGACACCAGCGCAATATTGCGGCCGGACTTGAGCTCCTCCACAATTTTTTCGACACGCTGCTTTTCGTTGTGTTCATGCAGACTTTCAAGATGCGTTCGAATGTCGAAATGCGACCAGAGTTTT
Organism: Deltaproteobacteria bacterium; assembly: GCA_029570245.1. Lineage (GTDB taxonomy): Bacteria > Myxococcota_A > SURF-8 > SURF-8 > SURF-8 > JAKQSH01. The sequence continues at coordinate 2,384 of JAKQSH010000377.1, forward strand.
AATGTATGCCGTGTATCTTCGGCGTATACGACATCCACTTCCTTAAGAGTTCGTATGGCTCTGAAAGTCATATCTTCCAGATTTCCGATCGGCGTCGCTACCAGATACAAAATACCCACAGTTGCACCTCAAAGTGTAAAAGCGTTCGGAATGAATGTGATTTCCGGCGCCCCTTCCGGATAGAAAACGATACCCACCGCTCCGAAAGAAAAAGCCGTGTCGTTAAGACCTTTTTCATTAATGTACTGTTGAGCGGCTTTTATTACACGCGTCTGTTTGGGGCGTGTGATTGTTTCGAGCGGGTTTCCGTGAGAACCCAGCCAGCGGCTGCGGACTTCTACAAAACAGATTTCACCGTCTTTTTCGGCAATAATGTCGATTTCTCCACCGGAAAAACGAAAATTCACGTCAAGAATGCGATATCCGAGAGCTTCCAGATGCAGACGAGCCAGGCTTTCGCCCTCTTTCCCCATGCGGTCTTTCTCCACTGAGTATTTTTTTCCTGCACGCCCTGTTGACACCATATTCTCCTGTAAGTAGAATGCTTCTCACGGAAGGATTGAGAGAATATCATAAATGCGCGGTAACGATGCTATCATAATTAAAGTTTCTCCTCAGGATGTGCAGAAAGGCCGAACCGAGCAGATTCGGGATACAATCACCGGATTCACCGAAAGTCACGATAGCATTGTCTCTGCCGAAGGCCGCATAATTTTCGACCTCGATGAACTTGCAGTTGAAAATCAGGAGCCCGGAGAGAACAAAGACCTGCGCAAGTTTATGCAGCAACTCGACCGTGAGGTTCCGTACCTGCCGTTTTTTCTTTCCAACGACCGGGAAGACGGTCAGATTCCGCTGTACACAAGCCTTATTGTTCCGTTTTCCATAACCGGCGACTCGCTGAAATTCGAGCGCATGAAACTTGAAAAATTCGCGCAGGAAAAGATCATGGCCATAAATGATCTCTGTGTTCTGCGCGGAATAGACACAAAAGGCTGCATTAATTATTTCTGCGAACAACTTAACCTCGAAATCATAGAAGACACACCTGCCGACGAAAAAGCATATCCGTTCAAGCCGGAGAAGATAACCTCCGAATCTCTGAAGGATTTTTTCTCGTCCGGCTATTATTTTCACACCATCGACGCAACCGAAGAACCGGTTATTTTCATACTGGTTGACAACCCGGAAACCGCATATTACGCTGATGCGACCTTCGACATCCAACTTTTCGAATCGTCGCACTATCCGGTAATCGCGCTCGAAATGAGCCTGTTCGACCAGGCGGACAACCCGCTGAAAATGCTTTTTGTATACGACATCAACACCCAGCGGCACCTGACGGAACTGCACACATACACCGAAATGCGTCACATCCTGACATACTTCCTGTTCAGGAACGAAGTCGGCGAACTGATGTACGGTTTTGCACGGCTTATTGAATTTACCGAAGAGCTGCGCGAAAAAATCCAGAGCATCATTCCCAGAGCTTCATCCCAGTTGCGCGCAATTCCAAAGGCAGCACGCAATTTCGGAAAAGCGGTTGAGGAGCTTTACCGAGCACGCGATGCGGCAGAAAGTTCGAGCGAAAGCACAAAGGCCGCGAAGCAGACTGCCGACAAGCCGAAAATCACGCCAACCCAGAAAGAACTTCCTTTCGACGGTCAGGAAAGCTTCAATTTCGGGGCAGCGGAAAACGAAGAAAAAACAAGTGACCCAGAAGAGCCCTTCGCAGAATTGCGCGAATACGCCGACATTGGCGAAAGTTCGGAAACTGTCGTCGAAGAACCTGAAATACTTCAGGAAATAGAAATACTGGGAGAAAGCGGAATCGGCGGAGAAACGGAAGAGGAACCGCCGGAGAGCGCCGAAGCCGAAGAGCATCTGGTTTCATACTCCGAAAGCGGTGCATTCCCGACCGAAGCTTTGCCTGCGCACATTCAGAAAATCGCCCGTGCGCTTTCGAAGCCTATCAGAAGACCCAGTAAAGAACTTACCGAAGAAATGACCATCAAGCCTGCTCCTACGCGCGTGATGATGCGCGGAGAAGAAGACCAGATGGAACGCATGTCACGCCGCTTCGTAATTATGCAGAACCGCCTCGATCAGAGCGAACGCGACAATATTCGGATAAAAAACGAAATGAATCAGCTGAGAGACGAATGTGAGCGCCTGGAACGTGAGAATCTGGCGCTTAAACAGCGCTGGTGGAAATTCTGGAAGTAGCGCTGCAATCCGAGCCTTAGAGCGGCTCTGAATGGAGCCGTTTGCCTTGGTGCGTCCGGGGTGTCCGCAAAAACACACCCTAAAATTGTTTACAGAGGTTTTTAAAATGAATACTCAGCAGCTCATTGAAATGGAAAAAAAGTACATAGCCCCCAACTACAAACCGCTTGATGTGGTGATTGCAAGCGGCAACGGTGCCTGGGTCGTGGATGTCGAAGGGAAAAAATACCTCGACTGTCTGGCCGCATACTCGGCGCTGAATCAGGGATATGTTCATCCGCGCGTTCTCAACGTAATGATTGAGCAGGCAAAGAAGTGTTCGCTTACTTCACGCGCATTCAGAAACGATCAGCTTCCGTTCTATGCCAAAGAACTCTGCGAGCTGACGGGCTTCGAAATGATGCTGCCCATGAACACGGGAGCCGAAGCGGTTGAAACCGCATTAAAAGCGGCCCGGCTGTGGGGATACGAAGTCAAGAAAGTTGCCGAAGATCAGGCCCGCATCATGGTTTTCTCCGGCAACTTCCACGGTCGCACTACAACCATCGTCAGTTTCTCCGACGACCCGGATTCATACGGGAAGTTCGGCCCGAAAACTCCCGGCTTCGACATAGTCGAATACGGCGACATCGAAGCGGTAAAAAAAGCGGTAACGCCGAATACTGTAGCCGTTCTTATCGAACCCATTCAGGGTGAAGCCGGAGTGCGCATTCCGCCGGAAGGATTTATGAAAGAACTCGAAGGCGTCTGCCGCGCCAACAACATGCTTTTCATCTGCGACGAAATTCAGAGCGGCCTTGGACGCACCGGAAAAATGTTCGCGCACCAGTGGGAAGGAGTAGAGCCCGATCTGGTATGCCTGGGCAAAGCGCTTTCCGCCGGTTTCTACCCGGTGTCGGCAGTAGTCGGTAAAAAGTCGGTGCTGGGACTCATCGGACCGGGCCGCCACGGTTCAACCTACGGCGGAAGCCCGCTGGCCTGCGCCATCGCACGCGAAGCGCTCAAAGTTCTGGTGGAAGAAAAACTTATCGAAAAAGCCGCCGAACTTGGCGGATATTTCATGGACAAACTCAAAGCGATGAAGAGTCCCCATGTAAAGACAGTTCGCGGACGCGGTCTGTGGTACGGCATCGACCTGCACCCGGAAGCAGGAGGCGCACGCAGGTTCACCGAAGCGCTTATGAAAAAAGGGCTGCTCTGCAAGGAAACTCATACGCACACAATCCGCCTGGCCCCGCCTCTTACCATAACCAAAGAAGACCTCGACTGGGCGGCGGCAACACTTTACGAAGTGCTTGAGCACAAAGGTTAAAACCTGGTCAGTCTTCACCATCCCACACACGCCGGGCCCGTTCGGTATATGCGCCGTCCGGGCCATACAATATGAAAGGCCCCTCCACTGTGAGGGGCTTTCCTTTTCCCTTGCGGGCTTCGGCCAGAACAAGAACAGCAGGAGAATCTTCTCTTGAATGCACCATGCACAGACGTGTCGGAAACAGCTTCGATTTCTCGAACATCAGAAGGATATCCGACAGTCTTTCTGCCGGATAAATCAATGCCAGATGTCCGCCGCTTTTCAGACACCGAACCGCCGTGCGTCCTATATCATTTATTTCGCATTGCAATTCGTGCTTTGCAACGGCTATCTGTTCGCTGGGACTTAAAATCCCCGACCCCTTGGGATAAAATGGCGGATTTGAAACTATAAGATTGAAACAGTCGCGGCAATCTTCCCCAAAAGTTCGCAGATCAACGTTATGCGTTTCGAAGAACTCGCTCAAGCCGTTTATTGTCGCGTTGCGAAGCGCAAGCCCGGCAAGCTCGGTTTGCAATTCCACACCTACGACATGCGATGCCTTGTTTTTTTCAAGCAGCATCAGCCCGATTATTCCGCAACCGCAACCGAGATCAAGCGCACGCGCGGCACGGCGGCCTTTGACGAAATTTACCAGCAGCGGAGCATCTACGGAATAACGATAACCGTTGCGCGGCTGAATGAGATTCAGACGGTGATTCCACATTCCGTCAAGAGTTTCCGTCTCCGGGTCAAAACGGATTTCGTTAATAGGCAATTGACGTTTAAACACTCTTAACTCCGCAGATACGCAGAATATCGGCAGTCGCTATCGGACCTTCGCGCAGAACGACGACTTCATCTCCGCGCACGCGAACCACTGTTGAGGCCCTCTGACCGCCACATTTTCCAGCAAGAATTCCGGCAATTCTACCGTCGAAATGCAGCATGACCTCATGGACATCACATGTTTCGGGAACACCGGACGGGTTGGCGCTGGTTGACGTAACAGGACATCCGACCAAGCTGATGAAACGCAGCGCATCCATGTTAGGGCTCAAGCGGAATCCGATGGTTCCGTCAGGAGCTGCGACACCACAGGCGAAAACGCCCGGCTTCACATCAAGCACTATGGTCAGCGGACCCGGCCAGTAATTTTCCATAAGACGCCTTACGATATCTCCGGGCGGCTGGGCGTATCGACTGATCCACGAGTTTTCGGCAACAAGCAGCGATATGCCGCGTGAATCTTTAAGACCCTTAACGCGCCGCAGTTCGGACACAGCTTTTTCATCATCGGCCATTACAGCCAGACCATAAACCGTTTCAGTCGGATAAGCGACCACCTGCCCGTCTCTGACTGCCAGTGCCGCTTCTTCGGGAGACAACAGAGGCAATGTCATTTTAAGAAAAGTTCCTTCTGCATTTTCGCGTCGGCTTCGGCCACAGCTTTTGCCTGATCCTTACGGTAAGCCAGCAGTTTTCCGGCCAGTTCGTCGTCGTTCAAGGCCAGCATTTCAAGTGCAAAAAGACCGGCGTTCTTTGCTCCGGCCTTGCCGATTCCCATTGTCGCGACAGGCACACCCGGCGGCATCTGAACGGTTGAAAGCAACGCATCAAGACCGCCCAGGCTGGAAGCCTCCAACGGCACCCCTATTACCGGAAGAACAGTCTGCGAAGCGATTACGCCCGCCAGATGGGCTGCCATGCCGGCGCCGACGATGAAACACTTCGCACCGTCGCGCAGGGCTTCTTTTACGATTTTTACGGTGCGCTCATGCGTGCGGTGAGCGGAAGTAACGCTCATGCGTGCGGAAACGCCGAACTCGCCCAGA
>JAKQSH010000390.1 GCA_029570245.1 Deltaproteobacteria bacterium
CAAGAGAGGTGCAGTCGCCATTTGAACATACGCTGTTGTCCGGGCAGTTGATCCATTCGACGAACTGCGATCCATCCGGGCGGCAAATCTGCATGCGGGTTTCTCCGGCACATTTAACAACATAAGGCTGGCACACGTAAGCTGTTGCATTTCCTGCGGTTCTGCTGCAAAGTCCATTCAGACAGCCATCGCCTTCTTTGCAGATGTTGTTGAACAGCCAAGTGTCGCCATTTTCAGAACACCTGACGGATTTGTTGTTCCAGCATTGCATACGACCCGCCTGGCAGGGAATCTGTTCCGGGTAATCTGTTGCGGTGGCGGCAACGCATCTTCTGTCGAGACATTTTTCTTCTGTGTCTTTGCAATCTGCATCTTCGGTGCATTGTTCGGCTACACACTGACCATTCTGACAGATTTGTTCATTGCCGCAGTCGGAATCCGAGCCACAGAAGGAAAAACATACTCCTTTTCCGATATCACAGGCGAAACCTTCGGGACAATGAAAATTTATAAGGCATTTACTGCATGTCCCGGTTACGATGTCGCAATAAAAATCACATTCCGAATCGTCGGAACACAACGGGGCACATACACCTTCGCGGCAGAGTTCGCCTCCCGAACAATCACTGTCAGAATTGCAGACTCCCGGAACGTCGAAGTTGACTGCCTCACAGGCGAATGCGTTCAGTCCCAGACCAAGCAACACGACAATCAGCACACACTTGTTCGTTTTCACGTTCGTTTTCCCATCCGGTTACATAACAGACCTATGAAAACTATCATATGTCCTTAAAGTAGCCAAGAATTCTCTACATTTCTATACGTTCTATACGGAAGAAAAACCTTCGTTTTCTGGTGGAACGGTTATTGCTGTGCCAGTTGGCGGCGAATTGTAGTTTGGAAAGTATATGTTGAGGATTTTCCGGGCGTAATCTGCCATTTTATCCCGCAGTATCTGCGGCTCCAGCACTTCAAGTTCGGCACCAAAACCCAGCAGCCATGAAACCAGTTCCGAGGTTATCGGCAGCTTAATGAATACATGAAGTGCGCCATCTGCCGTTTCCATTACACGCTGGCTTTTATGCCATGTACGCTGCTTGAAATATTCGGATGCGTTTCTGCTGATTGCCAGCCTTATGTCTACCGCTTCTCCGACTACTATTCCTAATGCTTCATTAAGGTATTTTCCGGGGCTGTAATTTGCAGGATAAGAGAAATTTTCTTTCCGAAGCCAGCGGGCGCTGATGATGCGTTCCACCGAATAGGTTCGCTGTTTTCCGCTGTCGTCGGATTGTGCGATTACGTACAGTGCGTTGTTGTGCATTACCAGCGACAATGGCCGCACTTTGTCGCTGATTATTTCACCCGTCGGTGATTTGTATTCGATGCTTACTTTTTTCTCGTAAACCAGACCCGAAACGATTTCATTCAGCTGATCGTCTGCGGCTCTGTAATTTTTTGGACTGCCAGGCGTGCAGTAGAACTTTGCCGCCAGCTTGTCCATATGCTTGAGATTGCCCTGGCTGAGGCAATATGACAGCTTTTCGAAAACGCTGTCGATGCTCTGCTTGAGCTCGGTGCCGGAAGTGAATTCAAACAGGTTTTTCCCCAGAAAAAGCGAGGCCATTTCCATTATACTGAGGTTAAGGTGCTCTGGAGAATTTTTATCACTGGTTTCAAGACTCCACTCGCGCCCCTTGCCGTATACAAATTCTTCTGATTCTTTTATCGGGAATTTTTCTTTAAGAACATTTATATCGCGGTAGGCCGTTCGAGCGCTGATATTGAACTTTTCTGTTATATCTTCTATACTTACATGTGATTCGGATCGGAGCATATCTATAATTCCAACCAAGCGCAGCGCCTGGCTGTATTTGCGGCTGTAACTATGCTTTTCTGTCGCGTTTTTTTCTTTCAAATAACACCCCTCAACAAGATGTCCGTTTGCATTATATAATATTTATACTTGGCTGATTCTGCAAAACCAAAATGAAATGAGATTGAAATTGACACAGCATGACAAAATTTCTCCTTTATTGATCCCAGTATGGGGCCAGAAACAGGTGTGCTGCCGGGTATGTTTTCCGGCTGATGTTTACGGCCGAGTGTAAATGTTTATGATGCTTGACGATTCCAGCCTTCGGGTGGTATAAAATTCAGAACAGATGTTTGAGAGGTACTTGAATGAAAAACAACAATGATGATGATTCGCTGAGAACTCGCCTGGACAGTCTGTTCAAGACGGCACGCGTGCAGCTTAACGCTGTGGCGGATGAAATCCGCGATTCCGCCGTTCGCATAAGAAAAAGAATCGACTCGAAACAGTTTGAGCGCGAACGCACAAGGCTGTTTGAAGTACTTGGAGAGCGTACTTACCAGCTTTACGACAAGGGACGACGCCAGATTCCAGAAGCCTTGAAGGAAACCTTCGACAAAATAAACGGCATGGCAGGGCAGGTAATTGAAGATGATCGCCTTGGTAACGCCATAGAAAAAGCAGATGAGGCTGTAAGAGAAGTTTTTGTCGAAGTCGGAGAAGCCATCGAAAGAAGCAGCAGGAAATTTCAGAAGAAAAAAGATAAATAAAGGGTTAACTTCCAGACAGATTTAGTTTAATATCCGTCGCCGGAAATCTTGGGTTCCAGCATCGGATTTTTGTTTGTAATTATTGAGGTAAGAGCAGGTAATTGCCATGGCGATGTTCGACAGCTTGACCGACAGGTTGGCAGATGTATTCAAAGGCATTCGCGGTCACGGGAAACTGACCGAAGAAAATATCGACGATGCCGTAAAGGAAATCCGCAAATCGTTTCTCGAAGCAGACGTAAACTTTAAAGTTGTAAAAAGCTTTGTAAGCCAGGTCAAGGAAAAGGCTCTTGGCGAAAAAGTTATGAAGTCTCTGACGCCAGGTCAGCACTTCGTAAAAATCGTCCATGACGAAATGGTCGATCTGCTGGGAGGTTCCAGCACAGCGCTTGAATTCACCGGAGATCGTCCTTACATCCTTATGATGGTAGGTCTGCACGGTTCTGGAAAAACCACCAGTTCTGTCAAGCTTGCCAACAAAATCAGAAAAGAACGCAGAATGCGTCCGCTGCTGGTGCCGGCAGACGTATACAGACCTGCGGCAATCGAACAGTTGAAACAACTCGCCAAGCAGGCAGACATCGACTGCTTCGACACACAGCCGGGAGACAACCCGGTGGCTATTGCCGCGCGCGCCCGTATTTTTGCAGAAAAACATCACCATGACCTGCTCATAATCGACACTGCAGGCCGCCTGCAGATTGACGAAGAACTTATGGCCGAGCTGGCCCAGCTGAAGCGCGCTTTCAATCCTTCGGAAATTCTCTTTGTCGCCGACGCAATGACTGGTCAGGAAGCTGTAAATGTTGCAGACCGCTTCAATCAGCTTCTTGATATAACCGGCATTGTTCTTACCAAAATGGACGGCGATACGCGCGGCGGTGCAGCGCTTTCCATCAAAGCTGTCACACAGAAGCCGCTTAAATTCATCGGCATGGGTGAAAAAATCGACCAGCTCGAAGTTTTTCATCCCGATCGTATCGCTTCACGCATTCTGGGTATGGGAGATATTCTGACACTGGCCGAGAAAGCCCAGGAAGCGATAAATATCGACGAAGCCAAAGAAATGCAGCGAAAAATGAGCCGTGCTGAATTTTCGCTGCAGGATTTCTACAATCAGCTGCAGACCATGAAAAAACTAGGCTCCATCGGAAGCATCATGGGCATGATTCCAGGCATGGGAAAAGTTGCCAGGGCTCTTGAAGAAGGAAAAGAGGGCGTTGCAGCCGAAAAAGAACTGCGCAAAATTGAAGGCATAATCTGCTCAATGACGCCGAAGGAAAGACTCAACCCCGGCATACTCAACGGCTCACGCCGACGCCGCATTGCTCAGGGGTCCGGCACTTCGGTGCAGGACATCAACAGGCTGATGAAGCAGTTTCTCGAAATGAAAAAAATGATGAAGGGTATTCAGAAAATGGGCATGGGCAAATTTATGAAAAAAATGAAGACCCTGTCCAAACAGGCCGGAGAAGGAGAACTGCCGTTCTGAGAAAACGGCGGAAACAGAACGGCATGTAACTGAATTCCAGGACTGACACTGAGAGGTCTTAACCAATATGTCGCCATTAATCTGTCCGTCATGTGGTAAGGAAAATCCAGACAACGCAAAATTCTGCACCGGCTGCGGAGAAAATCTATCCTCCATATCGGAAGTGCGCCGCCCCAGCGGAACATCCGCTTTTGTAATGGGTGATATGTCGTCAGAACCGGAACCTGAACAGCAGACGACTGCCCAGAACAGAACTCGCAAAGACACTTGTATGGGTCAGGTGCTTGAAGGCAAATATCTTATCCTGGAACATCTCGGCGATGGCGGCATGGGCACGGTATATAAAGCCGAACAGCTGACACTGAACAAAACAGTAGCCATCAAGATTCTGCACAAAAGTCTTCTTCAGGACGATGTTCAGGTAAAACGATTCCAGCGCGAAGCCTGGTCAGCCAGTCGGCTTGAACATCCACATTCCATACAGATAATCGACTTCGGCCAGACGCCAGAAGGGAATCATTACATCGTAATGGAATTCCTGAAAGGGCGTGAACTGACGGATGTGATCCGCAAAGACTATCCTCTTGCGCCGGAACGCATTGTCCATATTCTCTGTCAGGTTTGCTCGGTGCTTGCAGAAGCGCATGCGAATAAAATAATACACAGAGACCTTAAGCCTGAAAACATCGTTCTTATTGAAAGAGCTGAAGAAAAAGACTTCGTCAAGGTTCTGGATTTCGGCATTGCCAAGCTTCAGGAACGTGATCCGTCCAGGCCAGCGCTTACAATGCAGGGAATAGTCTGCGGTACGCCCGAATACATGTCGCCGGAACAGGCCATGGGAAAAGACCTTGACGCCAGGACAGACATTTATTCCATAGGCTGTATTCTGTATGAAATGCTGACCGGCAAAGTTCCGTATGACGCGAACACTTATCAGGCGATACTTACAATGCACATTCAGGGCGACCTTACTCCGCCAAGCTCGGTTGCTCCGCAGAATGTCGCCTCCGGTTCGCCCCTGGAAAAAATCTGTCTTAAGGCCATGGCTCGCGAGCGAGAAAAACGCTTCGCAAGCGCACTCGAAATGAAACAGGCGCTTGAATCCGTGCTGACAGAAGAAGTACCTGAAAGCCGGAAAAGTATTTCGGCATATGTCTCAAAACCGGAGAAAAAAACAGATAAAACGGAAACAGAAGGGCGACGAGTCGCTTCTCAGGCTGGAGATATTTACAGTCAGAACCAAGTGAAAGCCCGCAGCGGGATGGGAATCGGATCAGTTCTGGGTATTGCCGCCGTTGCAGTTCTGATTGTAGGCGGCATTTTATATGCAGCCTTTTCCGTCAAGCCTGAAGGGACGGCAACATTTGTAGAAGAAAAAGCGCCGGAGCCGGTACCGGAGGATGGCAGCGCAGCCGCCGATGATGAGAGTTTGAACAAGCCGACAGGCAAATCCGCAGCAGGCCCTGTATTCATCAAACACCCGGAACTGCCCAAAATGAGCCAATCTGAACAGAAGAGGCAGGATGACAGAGTTATAGAATCCGGTAAGCAGAGCAAAAAAATGCTGGAACATATTAACAGCTATTCGGCGGAAGAAAGAAAACGCAAATCTGTCTTTTTCTACGAAAAAGGTAAAAAAGAATTTATGAGCGGCAACGACAGAGAAGCCATTCTTAATTACATAAAGGCTCGTGACTACGATCCGGCATCAAAGAATGTGTATAAGAAACTCGGCGTTGCTTATATGCGTTTCGGCAATAAAGAACGCGCCAGAGAAAACTTCCAGAAATACATCGAAATAGCGCCCAACGCAGGCGATGCGCAAATTTACCGCAATATAATGGAAAAACTCTGAAACTGTTGAAGAAAACAGGGCAGGGGAGTATCAGGTAATTTCCACCCGTAGAAGCTGATCGCCGATGAATAGATAATCACCGTGCATCAGTTCCTGTTCGGAGTCTATTCTGTAAAAAGTTCCGTTCTTCGAGCCGTTATCCGCCAGGAAATATT
>JAKQSH010000392.1 GCA_029570245.1 Deltaproteobacteria bacterium
CACCCTGCGCGACAACACCGAACGCATGGAAACGGTTTTCCTCAAAGCCAACGTGCTTTACGACGCCGAACACCGCCGCGACTTGGAGCAAGTCATCGCCGGAATGTCGGCCCGCCGCGAGCTTATCGCCGGGCTGAAAAACCCCTACGGCTACGGCGACGCCACACAGAAGATAATGGAGTTTATTAAGGAACGCTGCGAACGATAAAGGTCTTTGTGACGCCTGTTTGATTTGCAGCTGAAAATTCAGACAACAAAAAAGCCCGGGGGAGATTCCGGGCTTTTTTAATGAGGTATACGTAAATACTATTTGTGCTTCTTCTCTTTGCCGCGACGACGCGTGTATTGAATCGCCATGATCGCAACGTAGAGCAGAATTACGAAACCGATTATCAGCAGAGCGGTACGCCAGAAGTTCAGGTAAATCCAGGTCTGAGTTTCTTCGGCTGTCGGCAGTTCGCCTATCAGCGCCGGCTTTACGGTCTGAGCCGACTTGACTTCATCGGTATCGTAAGAGAACGCCAGGTTGTTTTCCAGCTGCGTCAGCTTGGTGTTGTCAGACAGAGCAACGACGGCAAGCTCCAGTTGCTTTGCATCCTGACCGCGAACCAGCAGAACCGTTTTTTCGGGATTGAAAGGCGAAACGATCTGTTCGATCAAACCGCCGGATTTCCATTCGACGGTCTTCATTTCGCCGTTTTCGAGAGTCATCATAACGCGCTTGTTGTCGTCGTTGTAGAACAGACGAGTGTCGCCTACAAGTTTGCGGCTGAGCGCCGAATGAGCGCTGGAATCCACGACGATAAGGTGATCCGACGATTTCACTTCTTCTGGAAGCTTAGAAAGCTGATAAGCCTTGACGTAAATGCCTTCCGACTCGGTTATGCGGCCCAGCTGGGCGGCAAGAATAAGCAGGGCGGCATAATCGGCTTCGCTGGCGCTGTCGCCCAGAACGAAAGTGGTGTTGCCAAGGTCCTGATAGACGGTGTAAGGATACCATTCATAGCGCATAAGCTTGAGATCGGGCAGATACACGTAGTAATTGCGCGGCATGGTCAGTTCGGACTCTTTGTGTACGGTGGCCCACAGATGGCGGTCGGAAACGCGTCCGCAGATGAAGTAGTTGTCCGGGAAGAGGAAGAACTTCACCTGCAGAGTGTTGTGAGGCTGCAGAAGGTCAACCGGCAGGTCGATCAGCAGCTCGGCATGCGATTCACCCTCAGGAACGTTCAGGTTCTTGGAGTCGATGGAAACACCGTTGAGAATGATTTCAAGTGAAGACAGCTGAGCCTGAAGCTGCGCGCCGTAAGAATAGACCAGCTTGAATTTCTGCTTGCCGATGGCGGGATGAGCGTCCGGCTCCATAAGAATGTCGATGGTTACAGCCGGAGCAAAGAAGCCACGCACGGTGGTATCTTCGTACTTGATGTCTTCAAGTGTGAAAGTGTCTCTATCTATTGGGATATGAGTCGATTTGGTCTTTTCCGGCAGTTTGGGACGCGGATCGACTTTTTCGACCACCAGAGCCTGACCGGCGAACGATCTTTCATAGGGAATCTCGGTGATGGCCGTTACGGCCTTATCCACACCGGCTGCGGAGTTGCCGGAGAGGATAAGCACAGCGATTTCGGCATTGTCGGGATGATGAGTAAAGATAATAACACCCTGATCGCCTTCAATTTTGCTGCCGTTGGGGTAGGTGAATTTCGGAGAAAATCCCGGCTCGGTGATGAGCGGCAGCGGCAAAGCGCTTTCGGTTGGCAGATCGGCGAATCTGCGGATGGCTTCATTTTCCTGCGGCGTCCCGATAAGAATCATATGGTTGACCGGCTCGCCCGACGACCCGATTCCTACGTTGTACTTCACTTTCGAACGCGGCGGTATGAAACGCCCGAAGGCGGTCTGGAAGCGTGCAATCGCACCCAGTGTGGTCTGTGACGGCTGCGCCGGCAGCATGAAGTCGATTACTGCGTCGTCGTAACTCTGTTTCTCGTAAATGGGATACGGATAAAAAGCGAGGTCGATGTATGGGACCAGCTTTTTGTGATTTATGAGAATACGGCTGGTGCGGTGAATGGTGGTCCACAGCGACGGATCGAAGGGGTCTTCGCATTCAAGCGTATAATGCTGGTTGGCTATAAGCTCCAGCACATTGTAGTCGCTGAGGATGTTTTTTGGCAGATTCAGCACTATGGTGGTGACGTTGATGTTGCTGCGATCAAGCGCCATGGTATGAATGACTTTACCGTTCAGAATGGCGGTAAAAGCCGACAGATCGGGAATAAGCGTCGGGCTGTGAGAGAGATAGAACTCGGCGCGGCTGCCTTCGAGAACCTCCCAGTAGCGCGGAATCGTGAAGTCGATGCGCTTGTAACCCAGGGCGCCCTGCAACATAATGTCTTTTTCTATGTACAGGTCCTCCTCAAAATTGATCTCGCCCAGAACCGGCTCGGCGGTAGCAATTTTCGGCATCGGCCTGCCTTCGTAACTTTCGCCGGTAATGGCTCCGCCAATCTGCGCAAATGCCGAAGCCTGGACAAGCCAGACGAAAGCAAGGCTCAGAATCGGCAGCACCAGACCCAAACAGCTTTGTTTGGTCCTCCGCATGGTCCACCTCCAGTTTGTCAATCGTGTCTTATTGCAATAGATTTTCATTCTTTATACTCACAAACGGCTGCCACCTCAGGCCACCTGCCTGAAATACAGAAACCGTATCGTTTCGTCTATGTCTTCCCTGGTCGCCATGACGTAATTGACTTTCATCATCGGAAAACGTGCCTCAAGTCGGCGCAGGTCTTCGTAATTGAAATCGAACGGCAGAGCACAGGTTAAAATATTATTGTAATAATTGAGCGGGGCGATGCCATGCTCTCTTGCCTCAGAATACGGATACAAACGTCCGGCTTCCGGGTCAACGTTGTCGCGACTGAGCCTGACGAACGGCAGATACAGGTCTTCGGCGTATACTTCCAGCAGAGCTTCTTCGGTGCAATATGAATTGCTGATAAGAATTTCTCCAAGCCTCAGACCGCTGCTCTGCTGAATTTCAAGTGCGGCTCTGAGCTGCTTCGAGTCGATAACTCCGGCGGAAACAAGGCGGTTGCCCAGAAGCTGAGAGCCGGAAGCGGCGTCGCTTACAATCGGACAGCAGGTGTTTATGGCATTAAGAATGCTGTCTTCGCTGGAAAGAATAAGTTCCACCTGCATTCCGAAGCGGTGTTCCAGCATTTCGGCCATTGCCTTGCGCGCCACACTCGACACTGCGACTTTTAACACGCCATCGGCGCGATCCAGCGGAATTGCACGATGAATGAGGCAGAAAGCACGCGGAAATTCCAGCAGAAGTTCGAGGTCGATATCCGCAGGCCGCACTATCATAAAGCCCAGACCGATGTGATGGCGGAAATAGTCGTCAAGGTCTTTTTCGGTGACGGCCTTCATTGAAAGCAGAATTTCACCCAGCGGACGCATTTCTTTTTTCTGCCTGAAAAGCGCCTCGTTGAGCTGACTGCGGGTAATACGCCCTTCGCTGAGAAGCACATCGCCAAGTTGACGGCGCTTCTGCTGCTGCTCGCTGAGCAAAGCACTTAGAACCTATCCCAGTAGACCACTGGCCCGCCATGTCACAATTCCAAGGGCGAAGTGCAGCATGGCGAGGTAGGTGTCGGCCCGTTTCTCCCAGCGCACCAACAAGCGCCGGAAGCGATTCAACCAG
>JAKQSH010000394.1 GCA_029570245.1 Deltaproteobacteria bacterium
ACACCTGCGACGGTGCGGGAACATGTCTGCCGAATGATAAGCCCTCCGGGACCAACTGCGGCTCCGGCCCCACGCAGTGCTCGGCACAGGACACCTGCGACGGTGCGGGAGTCTGTCTTGAAAACGATCGGCAGGCGGGGACGCTCTGCGGTGAGGCGGCCACACAGTGTTCCGGCCAGGATACATGCGATGGAGAAGGAACATGCCTCAGCAATCATTTCGAGATAAACACGCTCTGCGGTGAAGCGGAAACGGATTGCTCCGCTCAGGATACATGCAACGGCGAAGGCGCATGTCTGCCGAATCATAAAGCGAAAGACATATTCTGCGGCGACGCTCCGACTGAGTGCTCGGCGCAGGATACCTGCGACGGCTACGGTGTTTGCAGAAAAAACGACCTGGAATACGGCGTCACTTGCGGCGACGGCCCGAACGACTGTTCAGGGCAGGACATCTGCAACGGGTCGGGCGTCTGTCAGAAAAACGACCTCGCATACGGAACATACTGCGGGGATGCTGCAACACCATGCTCATATCACGACATCTGCGACGGCCACGGAATCTGCCGTGACAATCCAAAACCGGAAGGTGTTTCGTGCGGCGACATAGCGACTCCGTGCTCAGGACAGGATACCTGCGACGGAAACGGACAATGCCTGCTTAACGACTACGAAAACGGTACGCTCTGTGGCGACGGCCCGAACGACTGCTCCGGGCAGGATACCTGCGACGGACATGGCATATGTCTTAAAAACGATATCAGTGCAGGCACACCGTGCGGAGATGCCGAAACCGAATGCAGCAACCAGGACAGCTGCGACGGAGCCGGAACCTGCCTGCCAAACGACAAGCCAGCCGGTTTAATCTGTGGCGACGGTCCGGCGACATGCAGCTATCAGGATACCTGCGACGGAGCCGGCAACTGCCACCCGCGCCACATGAGCGTCGGAACAGCTTGCGGTGAAGGTCCCACCGACTGTTCATATCAGGACACCTGCGACGGACAGGGCATATGTCTGACGAACCACAAAACGCCCGGCATAAACTGCGGACAGGCCGCAACCCAGTGCAGCAATCAGGATACCTGCGACGAAAACGGACATTGTCTGCCCAATCACAAAAGCGCCGGAACGGAATGCGGCTCGGCTGCAACGCAGTGTTCGGGACAGGATACCTGCAACGGTTCCGGCGTCTGCAACTCCAACGATTACAGCGCCGGTACGCTGTGCGGTGATGCTGCAAGCGAATGCTCGCAGCAGGATACCTGCAACGGCAGCGGGATATGCTCCCCGAACAATCTGGGCGACGGCACCGCCTGCGGCTCGCAGGATCAATGCGTTTCCGGCGTCTGTCGCGACTGCTATAACGCATCAGGCTGTGCAGATGCAAACGACGGCAACAGCTGCACCAGCGAAGTCTGCTCGGCGTCATTCACCTGTCAGCACGAAAACGTACCATACGGAACGGAATGCGACAGCGACGGGCAGTTCTGTACCTGGGATATATGCAACGGAGCCGGTTCCTGCACATCTTCCGGCTCACAGCGCGACTGCGCCTCGGAACTTGGCATTACCGATCAGAGTTGCCAGTCGGTTTTCTGCGACGAAACGAACAACATCTGTGATGTCGATTTCTACGGACGCGGCAAGTTCTGTCAAAATCCGGACGGCAACATCTGCCGCACAAACGTCTGTACCGGCTCCGGCGATTGCGCCGCCGACATCCGCTGGTACGACGACGGCACATCAAGCTACGACTGGCTTTCGGCCTTTCCGGCGCAGATGTGTCGCGGCGTGAAGATGCCGTGCAGCAGCGGCGATACGCTGGACTGTATGTACACTGAAGAAGCGCACTACAGCAACACGCTCGACGCCTGCCCGGATGGTGCCGGAACCAGTTCGGCCCCCGCCAATTGCGGTTATACCGAAAGCATCGAAAGAATCACCATCGAAAAGCGCGGAGGTTCCACCGATGTTACGCTGCGTCCCGGCGACAGTGTGCGCGTAAAAGTGTACTTCAACACGGATTATTATCTGGACAACGAGGACGGCTGGTACGACGACTGGGACCTGGTGGCCCTTTACTACACAAAAGACGCGCTAAAAGCCAGAGAAGACGGTGTGGCCGGACGTATGGCGAACTGGACGCTGATAGATTACGACGTTTTCTATGAAGCATATTACGGTTATGCGTATTACGACTTCACCATCAACGCCTCGGCTCAGGGCTTCCAGGCGGTGCGAGCCAGCATCTATTACAACGACGGGCGCTTCTCATCCAACACCAGCGATCCCTGCTGGATAATGACGGCGCAATCGAACTGGTGGTACGATGCCGATGACCTGGTTTTCTGGGTCGAAAATGAAAATTGCTGCTCCGGCGGCACTACATGTCTTGGCAACGGTATCTGTCAGTAGTCGGTCAGCGCAGCCGGCCGTGAGCAATTTAACATACTGCCTGTTGACATAACGCGTCATAAGGAATAGAAATGTTCTGTATGGCGTGTTGTTGCGCCGCTCTTTCAGTTGTACTTTCGCGAGGTGTTGAAATGCACAGAATGCTTGATCTGCATGTACATCCCAGCCTTAAGATGTACTATCTGCCTTATCTGACAAGTTCCTTCCACGCCCTTGTTTACTGCGGAAAGCACTTCAACCCGCTTTCATTCAGAACGCAGTATCGCCACCTGAACAAAAGCCCGGTTAAAGTAATGCTCTCGACGCATTACGTCATCGAGCAGGGTTTTGTCCGTGAAGGAATAAAGGGGCCGGGCCGTGCTCTTTCGTGGCTGATATCTCCGGTGTTTTACGCAAAACTGCGCCGTTCCGATCCGTGGAAGGTGCTGATGGGCATGATGGAAACGCTTGAAAATTCGGTGCCGAACACAAATAAATTCGTCACCGGCGACGGCAAGCGTTTCAAAATGGTGCGCCGCTATTCCGAAATAGCCGACCTCAAAGACAACGAAATCGGCCTGATTCATACCATCGAAGGTTCGCACGCGTTGGGCTACGGTCCCGGAAAAGGCCAGAGCCTCGAAGATTTCTGGAAACAGACTGAAGAGCGCCTCGAATACCTCAAGAGTCGCGGTGTGGCGCTTATTACACTGGCCCATTTCTGGGACAACATGTTCGCCCCGCAGACCTGCGGAACTGAAATCGTGCCGAAAGAAAAAGACGGGCAGATTGTCGGCACCCCGGACGATGCGCTTTTTCATATGAAACGCGCCACATGGCAGTGGGACGACGAGGGCAAGCTGGCGGAGCGTTTCGCCCGCAAACTTCTTGAAATGGGAATCCTGATCGACCTGGCGCACACTCAGCAGCATGCCCGCTGGCGCATTTACGATCTCTGCGAAGAATACAAGCGTCCGGTAATCGCTTCTCACAACGGACTGCAGCATTTCTTCAACCAC
>JAKQSH010000407.1 GCA_029570245.1 Deltaproteobacteria bacterium
CGCCTTGTCGAAGCGTTCTTTCACCTGCTGAAGATTGGTCTTGATGGCGTCAACTGATTCGTCCACCTTCGATCCCGTAAAGCGGTAATTTATCCATTGGCTGATGGCAATGCTTGACTGATAGGCGTCTCTGTCGGCTTCAATCAGATAATCGACACTGAGCAGGTTGACCTTGTACATGGACTCAACATGCGTTCCGATTGCAGAAATCTGACTGAGAATATAAAAAAGTCCGATAGTAAACAATGCGATTATTCCGGTAAAAATAATGATAATCTTGTTCCTGACTTTCAGGTTCTTAAGGTACGCCATCTTTTCCTCCTGTCTGGAAATTCAAACATTGAGATAAGCGATATAGTAGCAGTCATATCATTATCAGAGGAGATCAAGTCTCCGCCGGGCGTGTATGATTTGAAGAAGCTCGCCATGGTATCCACCAGCGCTCAGCAATCAATAAAGGACATCCGCTTTGCGCATCAGGAAGGGAATAAACCCACGCCTTCAAATGCATTGAAGATCATATTTTTACTGCCTGTGTTTTTATCAGTACGGTATTTCGTACAACTGCCCTGCTATACTTCTGTATTGCATGTATATCATTATTCAGATAAGCATGCAATATAAATCGTCAGACTGCCATCATGCAGACCGCGCAAAAAATTAAAATAAAATCATATATATTCATAGTTTTCGTCCGAATGGTATCCTGCGTTTTCGCATCTGATAACGCAAGGTGCTTGGGTTCACTCCCAGAATTTCCGCCGCGCCTCCCGGACCATGTACTTTGCCCCTGGAATCGACAAGCGCCTGTCTGATTTTTCTGTTTATCGTATCATCCAGAGTTGAGGCTGGAGAATCAGCTTCACACGGAAAGTCAATCCGTCTGGACGGCTTCGCGTCCATATTTTCGGTAAGATTGCCAAGATCAGGAAAATGCAGGGGATTACCACGACTGATAATAAGCGCCCGTTCGATTACGTTCTGCAACTCGCGTACATTGCCGGGCCAGTTGTAATTCTGCAACTGCTGCAGAGCCTCTGCCGTAAGCGGCGGGCGAACAGCCAGGCCCATTTCGCGACACTTGCGATTGATGAAATGAATCGTCAGTGCGTAAATATCCTCTTTGCGCTCGCGTAATGGCGGAATAATTATCGGAAACACATTCAGTCTGAAATACAGGTCTTCGCGAAAAGTTCCTTCCGCCACCATTTTTAACAGATCACGATGAGTAGCCGCAATAACACGCACATCGACTTTTATTGTTTCACTGCCGCCGAGGCGTTCTATTTCTTTTTCCTGCAAAACACGCAGCAGTTTTACCTGAGCATCCAGCGTCAGTTCTCCGATTTCATCCAGAAATATTGTTCCGCCGTCTGCCCGCTCGAAACGTCCGCGTTTCAGTGAAAGAGCGCCGGTGAAAGCTCCCTTTTCGTGGCCGAAAAGCTCGCTGTCGAGCAGAGTGTTAGGAATCGCACCACACTGCACACGCACCAGCGGCTTTTCTTTGCGGGGAGAATTGTGATGAATTGCATTTGCGATAACTTCCTTGCCGGTTCCGGTTTCACCAAGCAGAAGCACCGGACTGTTCAACGGCGCCACATTGCGCACCATCTCCATGACCATTTTCAATCCGAATTCCGCACCGACCACCTGATCGCCTGAAATAGCATAAAGTTCTCGCCGTATATCACGGTTGTCCTCAACAAGCATATCTTTCAGCCTCTCAAGCTCCAGATAACGGCGGGCATTGCTCATGGCGATGGCAATTGGCTCTTTTACGCTTTCCAACAGTACGGCATGTTCGCGCGAGAAAGTAACTCCTTCATCGGCAAACATCACGATTTCACCTATAATTTCGTTTCTGATTTCCAGAATGGTATTCAGCATACAGGTAAACATTATATTGAAATGCGGCAGACGGCGCTGAACGATCTCCATCATGGCTTTCGCCCCGTTAGGCAACAGAATGCGTGTAGAATCGACGGCGATAGTATGTTCGGAAAGCTCAGCCTCCAGACGCTCGATTTCAGACTCTTCAAGAAACAGGGTTGGCTGGTACGGATTAATTTCCTGTAATTCAGATGATCTTTCGCCGGCAGCTGCGACCAGATAAAATCCATCTTTACTTCTGTATGAAAGCATCATTGATTTCGCCGGGACAATATCCTTTATGTATTCGAACAGATTGTGCAATGCTTCTCCGACATCAAGGCTGCTTGATATACGTAATGTAACCTCGCGAAAAAATTCATTATTGGGTTGCAGCATGAATATTTCTTCCTGTAATACGGTGAAAAGCAATCGCAAATTACCATATTTGACGATTATTGTCATATGCAACAATTTAATTGTCAATATAGACATTATTGTGCAGGCAACCGAACAGCAATGCAGTGATAATACAGTGTTTTTATATGTGGCACGATTTTAGCTAATAAGCAAAAGTGTATTCGCCGGACGGTGCAATTATTGTCCTGCAACAAAAGCATGGGTGCGTTAAGCTAAATGAATACAAATGTCCGCCACAGCCCTGGGGATTCCCAATCATCCCCTTCATATCCCAGATGCGTCCCCGCAGCATCAGATTTCATGCAAGCAGCAAGATTCCGTTTCCCCTTTTTCAGCAGTGTCCGGCTCACGGCTCAAAGCTCTCCGTGGGCCGGGCGCTCCCGCCTGCCTGCAAGATATAACTGTTCGATGTTCAAGGGCATTATTCTTATGGCGGTGGCGGTTGTTGCAATTCTTCCGTGTTTAATTATGCTGCCGGTTATGGCAGTTGTAATAATATTGGCATTGTTTTCAATCGGCCTGGGAGTTCTCTGGGGCCGGGAAGTCATAAGGCAAAGGCGGTACGGAATGAACCGCTCAGAAAAATCAAGTCCGGCTGTTCCCCCCGACAGGATACATTTCACTCAGCCGGTCAGAGAGGGGCATGAGATATCCCGTATGGACGCACGGGAAAATCGTCTGACCTCCAGACCGGCTGAGGTGAGAATGTTGCCCCTCCTGCGACTGGCCAGACATTTGCTGGGCAGAATCAAGGTCGAAACTTCCCTGATCGACCAGTTCCGCTACAGCCCCTTTCTGGTGCAGATGGTTGTGACGCGCGCCTGCAACCTGCGCTGCTCCTATTGTAACGAGTTTCACCCACAGGGGCGCACGGTGCCTGTTGAACAGCTCCTTGCGCAACTGGATAAAATTCGTTCGCTTGGAGCTCTGGCGGTTGAATTCACTGGCGGAGAGCCTCTTCTGCATCCAGAACTTGCGGAAATCATACGCTACGCCACAGCCCTTGACTTCCCGGCCAGAATGCTGATTTCAAACGCACACCTGATGACAGAAAAAATTGTCGATGATCTGAATTCAGCTGGACTGACTGATCTTCAAGTAAGTGTAGACGGAATAGAAAGCAATAAAATTACGCATAAAGTGCTTTCATCCGTCGAAGATCAACTTCGCATGATTTCCCGGAAGGCAGAATTCAGAGTGCAGCTCAGCGGTGTAATAGGAGCCTGTCCGCCCGACGAGGTGCTGGAGATGGTGAATTTTGCTGTCCGCATGGGCTTTGCCCCACGCATACTGGTTATTCACGACGGCAAAGGACAGATAAAGACCGATCAGGAAAATCTGATGGTTCTTGAATCGGCAAAGGATATCATGGGACGCCGATACATGGAGTCCGGCGACTACCGCAACCGTCTGCTTTCCGGGCAGCCCGCCCCTTTCAAATGTCGGGCCGGAGCACGTTATTTATACGTTGATGAATTCGGTAATGTTCATTGGTGCAGCCAGAGGCAGAAGCAGTTTTCCAGGCCGCTGATGGAATACAGCGCCGCAGACCTGGCCAGACAGTTTCATACACACAAAACATGTAATGAATTCTGCACCGTAGGCTGCGCTCGCAGCGTTTCCAGATTTGACGAATGGAGAAACCAGGAAATAAGCGATATACCACACAGCAAAACAATTCCGCCGGATGCAGAGCATGGTTGAAATTTCACCGGGATGCTGTGACTGGAGTGAAAAATAGCATATGATGATACAAAAGCAAGCCCGACACTGTAAGAAAGCCGGCCACCGAAAGGCGGCATTCGATATGACCCGCAAAACATCGCTTCTGCTGTTTCTGTTCCTTGCGGCGTATCGGACGGCGATTGCCGCAGAAACTCTGCCGCTCAGCGACTACCAGCCGCATCTGAGAAGTGGTGAGTTTTACTCCGAACAATGGTCGGCTTCGGTCTGGTCGAATAATTCATATTACGTTCACGTTCAATTTCTTATTTCGAACATCGGTCTCGGAGACCACAAAGGCGCAGTCAAAATAGAAACCACTCTGCCGGATCAGAGCCGGGATTCACGAAAATATCGTGCCGACAAAAACTGGAAATCGGCGGATGACATTTTCAGGTTGCAATTTGCAGAACACACTATTGAACAGAGTGCAGGAGTAATAAAAATCAAGGCCGGTGATGCCGAATTCGGAACGGAACTGACGATAAAACCACTGGTTTCCGGCTGGAAACCCGGAATCGGAACTCAATTCGTAAAAACGGCAGAAGGCGATTATGACTATTTTCTGCTTGTTCCGCGTGCCGAGATCAGCGGGGTCCTTAGACGCAACGGAGAAAGCATTGCAATAAAAGGATTCGGATTCATGGATCACAGCTATTCGGATGTTGCGCCGCACAAACTTGCCAAACGCTGGCTTAAGATGAAATTCTTCACGGAAGACGGCTACACTCTTTTATTTGTCGGCCTGGCGTCGCCCTCCTCGAAAGACGATCTCACCAACTGCTGGCTGTGGTTCGGAAAAAACGAACAGACATTGTTCAGAAGTTCCAGCGTTGCGGTAAAATTCGCCGCCATGGAAAATGACGCGGCTTCTAATGGCCGTTATAGGATTCCCGCAAAAATACACCTGCGCGCCACTGCGGACGGACGCACTTTCGGTCTGGACCTTTCGAAGCAGTCGCTCCGAAGACACAAAGACATGCTGGAAGGATTGTCTTCCGCCGAACGTTTCGTCGTTGAGCGCTTCTCGAAGCCGATAGATTACACATTCAGCGGATCGTACTTCATTCAACTGGATGATCCGGCATCATCGAAAAGCGTCAAAGTGAAGGGCCGGAGTGATTACATTATGCAGTACCTGAATCAATAATCAGCTGTAACAGGTTCTGTTGATGATGATTTTTTTCAAGTCGTCGGACAAATGATTGAAGTAGGCGCAATAACCGGCCACCCGAACCAAAAGATACGGATATTTATCAGGATTTTTGTATGCATCCAGTAGAATTTCTCTGCTGATGACGTTAGGCTGGAATTGCATGCCGCCCTTTTTAAAGAAAGTGCTGAATATTCCAGCCAGATTCTTTACACCTTCAGCCCCCTGAAAAAGCGCAGAGTCGATTGTAAACGTTACGGTAGTACCGTTGGGTGCATATTTTGCGAAATCAACCCCAGCCACCGAATTCAGCGACGAAAGCAGGTCGGCCATTTGCATTCCGTAGTGCGGTGCAACGCTGTTCGCCAGAGGAACGCCTTTCAACCTGCCGGATGGGAGAGAAGGCGTCTTTTTTCCGTAAACATCGCTGACGTTCAGCGCGTAATATCCGGCGGTATAAATTCCGTTGCGCGGACAGTTGGGAACTTGTTTAAGAGCGTTTATATATACCTCAAGAGTGCGGTTAACCCAATCGACGGCTTCCTGAGAATCGTCCTGCCCGAATTTGGGAACAGCCAGAAGCGCTTCTCTTATTCGCTGGTTGCGTTCGCCTGCGAAATCGCTGTCTATGGCCCGGATGATATCGTGGATTGAATACTGTTTGTTTTTGAATACAACAACGTCGATAGCGTGCAGTGAATCGGCGACATCTGTCACTCCTACGGCCTGAATGCCGCTGCTGTTGAAATGAGCTCCGCCTTCGTTGACATCTTTGCCTTTTTCAAGACAATCTTTGAACAAAGTCGAACTCAACGGCGTCGGATAATTTTCGCGGATAACCTTCTCAATTTTCTGATGATCGCTCAGAATGGCGGTCGCCAGAGTGTTCAGGCGCGCCTGAAAACGCCTCAGAAGCTCATTCATGTCCGACGGTGGCCTGGGCTCTGAAGACTTATATGCCTTATAGATTCCGCGCAATCTGCCATACGCGGATGAAACAGCCCCTGAAACCCTGCCCTTTCCACTGAAATTGTATTCTACAAATTTAGTCGCTATCTTTTCTGCCTGATCGGCAAGACCGAAGTTCCACAAATCGTCTTCCTCACCTTTAAGAGCCTGCAGAAAAGGCAGCGCCAGATTCATATTGGCGCAATCGGTATTGCCGAAATGATCGTCAGATGCATTAGGCTCGACACATCCCACAATCGCGTAATTACGCGCATCCTCAATTGAAGTGTCGTAGTGTTTCTGCAGAGTCTCCAGGTAAATCTCATCGTTGTACAAAGCCGGCATCGGCGAACCGTTAATGTAGACTTCGGCTAGTCTTTCAAGATACTTCTGCGGACTGCCAGGATGAATACGGGCGGTCATGTTGACCGAATAGGGTTGCAGTTCACAGATATCCAGCAGTGCGTATGTAAGCTCGTTGGTTGCATCTTTGCCGTCACGATCCAGTCCGCCAGCGGTGACGGTCTGATCCGTGGACATCGTTTCAAAAAGCCGCCCGATTCTCAGATAAGTGTTGCCGTCGTTGACAAGCACAACTTCATCCATTTTCAGAATGAAAAGTGCCAGCAGTTCCCTCGCCTTTTCATAATCAATGATTCCAGCTTCCCTGTCTTTCTGATAGTAAGGATAAAGAATCTGATCCAGGCGCCCCGGCGAAATTGCGTTTTCGAAAGTTTCCAGACAGATTGCGATGTGAAGGAAAAGCATGCTCTGTAATGCTTCATGGTAAGTCTCGGCAGGATGCTTCGGAACATGGCGACAGATAGCGGCCATCTGCTCAAGTTCTTTTCGACGCACAGTATCTGATTCTTTTTGAACAAGCTCATCCAGTTTATCTGCATATTTTTCCGCAAAGCTTTCCAGAGCCTTGAGAGAAATTATCATAGCGCGATAGAAATCCTGATTGTGTTCAGGGTGCTTCTTCTGTGCCTCTTCGATCTCCTTTATCAGTCCAGTGGTACCGTTCTTCAATATGCGCTCATAATTGACGATAAAATGCGCAATAGACGCCATGTTATTGTTGAAACCGGTATTCATTTCCGAGCAGCGAGCCAGAACTTTTGTGAATTCGCCCACACTGGAGTTGACTTTGGTCAACAGGCTGTTTTTAAGCCAGAACGGCATGATGTTGCGGTAAAAATTCAGCTTGTCTTTTGTAGAACATTTGAAAGGAATAGGTTTCTGCCTGTCTATCTGGTGGATAATAGTTCCGATCATTGCGCCGCAGTGCTCTTCCCAAACCTGAGAACCTCGCCTTTTAGACGTGAAATTGCCGACCAGCAGTTCTTGAGGATATACAATTACCTGTTTGTTTTTGAGAACATAAGCCAGACGCTCGGCACGGTGAATATGCGGCGATCCGTCAAAACCGTTCTTTTTGTAGAAGGCTGTCTTCAGATTTGCGACTTCAAAACAAAGATGATATTCGCTGCTTCTAATGGCATCCTGAATATCATAGACTCGCTTGCTGAACACCGCCCTGTGTCGGGCTGCGTCAAGATCATAGCATTCGGCCCGAATTCCCATTTCTCTGAAAACCTGCACGGCGCGTTTTACTGAAGCCAGAGCCTGATCGTTGGTGATGTTTAGAGATTCCCTCTTAATTCCAAGCCTGCGGGCTTTTTCTTCATACATGTTATGGTACTTGAGCAATTCTATTGAATCATGCCCGACCAAATTAAGAAACTCCACAGTAGCCTTTATATTACGGTCATCGTCGTTGAATCCGGGCACCA
>JAKQSH010000420.1 GCA_029570245.1 Deltaproteobacteria bacterium
ACGGATCAGCGGCGAACATATCCGCCAGTTCGCTGATATCTTCCGGGCTGATAAACGGTTCGTCAGCCTGAATGTTTATTATGAAATCGGCCTCTAGTTCTTTGCAGGCTTCGGCACAGCGTTCGCTTCCGCAGTTCGGGCGCGAGGAAGTCTGAATGCAGCGGCAGTCGAAGGCCCGGCAGACTTCCATTATGCGCGAGTCGTCAGTCGCCACCACGGTTTCGTCCAGCCCGGCCAGCAGAGCCTGACGGTATGTGCGAACCAGCATGGGTACGCCGCCCATATCTTCCAGAACTTTCCCCGGCAGGCGTGCAGACTCGTAGCGGGCGGGAATTATCGCTGCAAAACTGAATTTCGAATCAAGAGCGTTGATTATCATGTCGCATATTCGGCGCACAGCACCTCTGCCGCCATGTTCGGGTGTTACGATTTTCGCGGCCTTTTTTACCGGAACTATTGCATTGCCTACCGCTATCGGCAGCCCGACTACCTCAAGCACCGGAAGGTCGGCCAGATCGTCACCGACGAAGGCGACATTTTCAAATCCAATATTATATTTGTGGCAGATTTCTTCGAGCGCTTTAACTTTATTGTCGCATTTTATACAGACTTCTTCAATGCCCAGGCGCTTCGCTCTATATTCGGCTGTTTTTGAAATATCCAGAGTTATCAGCGCCACCGGAAAGCCGCGTTTGCGCAGCTGTATTATGCCCATGCCGTCCTGTGCGCCGAAACTTTTCTGTATTTCACCCGATTCCGTATACAGCAGGCGTCCATCCGTAAGAACTCCGTCAACGTCCAGCGCCAGCAGCTTAATTTCAGAAAGTGTTTCACGTAGATTCTTTTTCATTAAAACATTCGTCTTTCGATTGAATTCTCACATGGAGAATACATATACATTAAAAACTTGAGTTATCAAAGCCGGCCCGGCATGCCGACGACAATTCTTATTGGTCTTTCTGTCGCTACGGCTTCATGGTAAACTCAAAAACCTGATTTTCAGGCATTCAATAAAAAGGTATCCGATCATGGCGGAAAAAAAAACGCGAAGCAAAAAGTCTGTCGAAGATAATTCCGAAAATGAAATGCACCACGATATTCTGCAGCTAATTCTCGACAGATTGCCCTTGATGCTGCTGTTGGTTGATCGCGACTATCGTGTCCGCTACCTCAACAGAACCGCGCTTGACTATACGGAAGGCTATACCGGTCAGATCAAAGGCGAACTCATAGGAAACGTTTTCCGTTGTCTGGAATCGTTCAAAACCGAAGAAGGCTGCGGGTACGCTCCACACTGCGGCAGTTGCAGTTACAGGCACCTTGTGGAGATAACAATTAAACAAGAACGCAGTTACGGTCCTTTTGAATCTGTTATTCAGAAATACGTCGCCGACGGATCAAGTCTGTCGGTACCGGTTCAGATTCAGAGTTCTCTGCTTCGTGTTGGTGAAGAAAAAATGGCGCTGATTGTTCTTACCGACATAACGCGCCAGAAGGAAACTGAATACAGGCTCCGTCAGAGCGAAGAGAAATTGCGGTCTACGCTGGATTCAATGAGCGACCTCGTGTTTTCCCTGGATCGTGACGGACGCTTCTCTGACTTTTATCAGCCGGCAAGCGATCACAATCTTCTTGTGCCGAGGGAAATCTTTAGCGGTCGTCATTACAACGAAGTCCTTCCACCATATTATGCCAGTCTGATTGATGACGCTTTTTCAAGCCTGAAGGAAGGCAGAAGCAATGTGCAGGAAGTGGAATATTCCGTCGAGGTGAAAAATTCCGTCAGATGGTATTCATCCAAAATTTCGCGCCGCCAGGACCCGGAAGGCCGATTTGACGGCGCCACTATAGTTTCGCGCGACATAACAAAACTGAAAGAAACCGAGCAGCAGCTTCAGGAAAAGGAAGTCAAGCTGTCTACGATTCTCGACACCGTGCCTGACATGGTGTTTGAAATCAACCCGGACGGAGCAGTGGAATTCTCCAATCGGGAGGCTGTCGAAAAGCTGGGCTGGTCGAATGTCAAGGAAGGCAAAGTCAGACTGCTGGATTTTATGAACGCCGATGATCTTATGAAAAATATTGAGATGGTTGAGCATTTTCTCGGTCAGCGTGATGTGCTTTTCAATCAGGTGCTCGATCTCAAGACGTCTGATGGAAGAATCATTCCGGTCGAAACGAATTCGAGGCTGCTGTACAATAAAAACGGCTACAGCATTCTTGGAGTCGCACGAGATATCAGCCGCCGCAAATCAGTAGAAGATGCTCTGCGTTCAAGCGAGGATAAATACCGTCATCTGGTCGAATCCAGCGTAGATATGATAATTCGTGTCGATGTGGAAGGCGTTTTCACATACATCAACCCCACCGGTTGTGGAATTCTCGGATACGACGAAAAAGACATTATCGGAAAGTCTTATGCCGAATTCATAAGAGAAGACTACCGCGAACGGGCCGTAGCTTTCTATTATGATCAGTGGGAGCGCAAGCTTGAGAATACCTATTTTGAAATGCCTGTAATAAGAGGCAATGGAGAAACCGTCTGGCTTTCGCAGAACGTTCAGGCCATTATAAAGGACGACGAGATCATTGCTTTCCAGGCCATTTCGCGCGACATCACCCGGTTGATGGAAATCCGCCAGAAACTTATGGAAAGCGAGGAGCGTTTCAGGACGCTGTCGGAAAACTCTTTCGACACCATAATGCGCTTCGACCGTGATTTGCGCCACCTTTACGTCAATCCTGTTGTAGAGTCTCAAACCGGCATAGCTCCTGAAAAGTTCATCGGGAAAACCCATCGCGAACTCGGTTTTCCTGAAGAATTGGTGGAAATGTGGGAAACGGCCCTGCAAAAAGTTCTCGATACTGCCGAAGTCAACCGCATTGAATTCATGTTGCCCAACGGAATCTGGATGGACTGGTTGCTTATTCCAGAAGTTTCTTTGAGCGGAGAAGTGACCGCCATAATCACATCCGCCCGCGACATCAGCAAGCGTAAGGAAATGGAAGATGCTCTGAAGGCGTCGGAAAAGCGTTTTGAAGAGTTTATGAACTATATGCCAGGTGTTGCGTTTATGAAGGATGCAGATGGCAACTACATCTATTACAACCAGGAGTTCAGAAAGATTATAGGCATGAGCCATGATGCTGAGTTCAGAGTGTTCAAGGATAGTGACATATGGCCTGAAAATGTTGCAGCGCCTCTGAGAAAAACCGATCTTGAAGTGCTTGAATCCGGCAGTTCTGTCAGAAGCATTCAGGAAATACCCCAGGCCGACGGTATTCATCACTGGCTGGCAATTAAATTTCCGGTGCCTGACGAGCATAACCGGGCAACTCTTATCGGCGGCGTCGGTCTGGATATGACCGAAAACATCAAGGCTCAGCAGGAAATAGCCAAGTTTCACACCATTGCCGAGAATGCGAACTATGGTCTGTCGATAACTGATCTGGACGGGAAAATGTTATACGTCAACCCGTATTTCGCCAGAGTCCACGGTTACGAGCCGGAAGAGCTTGTCGGAAAAGATTACAGTCTGTTTCTGATCGGGCATGATGACCCATCCGTTTCAGTGATCCGAAAGCAGCTTGCGCAGAAAATGAGTTTCGACACCTGTGAAGTCTGGCATCGCACTTCGGATGGACGTGTTTTTCCCATGCTTTCGAATGGAATTGCCATTAACGATCTTAACGGCAATCCGATAATGGTTGCTGCGAACTCGGTTGATATCACCGAGCTGAAAGAAGCTGAAGAGGCCATAAAAGCCAGTGAAAAACGTTTCAGACTGCTGGTGAGTAAAATCGCCGATGGTGTCGTGGTCCTGGACGGAAAAGGCTTTGTGCTGTTCGCAAATCCAGCAGCCGAAGGCATGTTCGGGCGCCAGCCCGGCGGTCTGGTCGGAATAGAAGTCGGTCTTTCTGTTCTGTCGCATGAAGATGAGTTTGTTTCCATTCTTGGTGCTGAAGGTTACCGGCCACAGACAGAAATTAAATCGGTTGAGATCGAATGGGAAGGCGAGCAGGCCTACCTGGTTTCTATCCGCGATATCAGCGAGCGCAGGCGCGTTGAGGAGTTGAACCGGCTGCTTGAAGCCGAAAGAATGGTATCGGGCAAAATGCGCGAACTGGATCGTCTTAAAAACGAATTCGTTCAGACCGTCACGCACGAATTGCGCACCCCCGTTACTATTCTGCGTTCTGCGATAGATCAACTGGTTGGAGGCTCGCTGGGTGAATTCAATTCGGCTCAGAAACAGTTTATGGAAATGATGCAGCGCAATATCAGCCGTCTTACTCGCTTTGCTACGGACGTGCTGGCGCTCTCGCGCATAGACACCGGAATTTATGCGATAAACGCCAGGCCGATCAATATTGCAGAAACGTTGAAGCCTGAAATAGAGCTGATAAAAGCCAAAGCCGAAAGTATGAACATCAGAATAAGCTACGAGGACAACCAGGATATTTACGCTTTCGCGGACGCAGATGCAGTATGTCAGATAATTACCAACTTGGTCAACAACGCCATTATGCACAACTCCGAGGGAACCAGTGTGCAGGTGCTTTCGCATTACGTTGACAGCAATTACATTGAAATCGAAGTGCGGGACGACGGCAAAGGCATTCCAGAAGAAGAATTCGAGCGCATTTTCGACCGCTTCTATCAGGTCAGCCGGAAATCGGGCGCCGGGTACAAAGGTATAGGTCTTGGTCTTGCTGTCTGCAAGGAACTGGTCGAGCGCATGGGCGGAAAAATCTGGGTCGAAAAAGGACACGGCAGGGGCGTTTCATTCAAATTCTATCTGCCCAGCATTCTCCTGAAAGACGGGCTGGTTTTCGGACGACTGGCGGTTGCAATGGGATATCTGCGCTCAGAGCAGGTAGCCGAAATCGGCAGAATGCAGATGGACGGCGCCAGGCAGGAACGCATCGGTGATCTCTTTGTGAAGATGGGCTACCTCGAAGAAAAAGAACGCGATGAAATTCTGGCTGTGCAACAGGAGTTGCTGTCGAGGCCGCATCCGCGCCGTTCCGAGCATCCCCTTGGCGACAGTCTGCTGGGTTTGATGGCTCTGAAGAGCGGCTTTATCAACGAGGAGCAACTGTGTGATGCTTTATGTCACCAGCAGCAGCAGGCCGAAGCCGGCCGCCGGATTAAACTGGGAGAGGCAATGCGCGAAATGGGATTCATAAAGTCTGAAACTCTGGCGAAGCTGCTGTCCCGTCAGTCGATTTAAACGGCAATAATCTCATTTTATCCGAATATGAGGCTTGTATTTAATTAATGCGATGTTAGAATCATATCAATAGAAGACCCAAAGGGGCACTTCCGGGTCTTTGCATTTTAAATGGAAAACGATT
This sequence comes from Deltaproteobacteria bacterium, assembly GCA_029570245.1. GTDB lineage: Bacteria > Myxococcota_A > SURF-8 > SURF-8 > SURF-8 > JAKQSH01. The sequence goes on from JAKQSH010000420.1 coordinate 5,359, forward strand.
TTTTCTCTGCAAGCCAGGCTTTTTCAAATGCCGACAGGGGGCGCTATGAAAAAGAAGTTGCTTATTGTTGATGATGAAAGCGATATCCGGCTGACTCTTGGAAGCTATCTGAGCTCCAATAATTATTCAGTCGATCAGGCCGGGGACGGAGACGAATGTCTGCAGAAGCTCAATTCCGAGAAATACGATTGCCTCATTCTCGATCTGCTTATGCCGCGCATGGACGGCTATTCGGTAATAAGGCACATCACCGGCGATGTGCTGGAGTCCATGCCTGTAATTATACTTACGGCAAAAACAGAAGATAAGGATATCCTTCAGGGATACGCACTGGGTGCTTCATATTACATAACCAAGCCTTTCGACAACAGAACCGTCCTTAACGCCATCAAATATCTCATTGACGATCTGAACAGTTCACAACGCAAAAAACTTGAGAATACCTTATAAAATAAGCTGTTTAGATATGGGGATTTTCCTTTACAGCCGGCGGTATGGAGTAAATAATCCGTAATTGCGTCTGTTGCGGCGCGGAGTTTAACCATTTTAAAGGCTTGTTTACGCAAAATGAATATTCCAGAGTCGGTTGCTGAGTTTCAGTCTGTCATGGTCGAGCTTCGTCGCGATTTTCACAGAAACCCGGAACTCGGTTATTCGGAGTATCGCACGTCGGAGAAAATCGCCTCTTTCCTTGAAAACCTCGGTTTCGATGTCCGCCGGAATATAGCCGGAACCGGCCTTTCCGCATTGTGGCCGTCTGCTGTAAAATCGGCTCCGGCCATTGCCTTCAGAGCCGATATGGATGCGTTGCCGCTTGAAGAGGAAAATACGCATGATTACGTTTCGCTTAACAAAGGCTGCATGCATGCCTGTGGTCACGATGGTCACATGGCGATACTTCTTGGGCTGGCCTTGTGGCTGAAGAAAGAGAACAGACACTTCAACCGCGCAATAAAATTGATATTTCAACCAGCCGAAGAAGGTCCGGGCGGTGCGGCTCGCATGATCGAAGAGGGCGTTCTTAATAATCCTGAAGTGGAACGTATTTTCGCCATGCACCTGTGGAATAATCTTCCATATGGGAAAGCCTGCATAAAACCTGGTGCGCTTATGGCCAGTGTGGACGAATTTGAGATTCGCATCGGGGGCAGGGGTGGGCACGGCGCCATGCCGCATCAGACTTCCGACGCCATTCTGGCGCTGGGATATGTAATTGTCGCTTTGCAGAGTGTTGTTGCGCGGCGCATCGACCCGCGCGAAGCGGCTGTACTCAGCATCGGAAAGGTCGATGCCGGCAGCGCACGCAACATTATTGCCGACAGCGCCGTGCTTTCCGGCACAGTGCGCAGCTTCAGCCCGGATATTCGTAAAAAAATGCCGGCCCTTATTGAAGAAGTCGCCGCTGCCGCTGCTGCTGTTTGTGGCGCCGGAATTGAACTTTCATGGACGGAGCTTTATCCGGCAACCATAAACGATGTCGATGCCGCGCGCGATCTGGCCGCCGCAGCAGAATCGGTGCTGGAAAAAGAAAACATAGTCGAAAATGAAACGACGATGGCCTCGGAGGATATGTCGTATTTTCTGAACGCTGTTCCAGGTTGCTATTATTTTCTCGGCTCAGCCAACGCTGAAAGCGGACTTTGTATGCCGCATCACCACCCACGTTTTGATTTCGACGAGCGCGCCATGGGTGCAGCCGTGGCCGTATATGCAGCCTATCTCGAAAAATTTCATTCTGTTCAGCCGATGAAATAAAGAGCTTATTGCCGACTGTTCTTGACTTTCGTTCTGTATTCGGTTTTAAGTTTTAGTCGCGTTTTGACAACAGTATTGCAGCGAGGAACGGTTATGAGTCACGATGAAGACAAGCTTTTCGAAGAACTTCTGATGCAGTCCGAGAGTCTGCCCGGTTCGAAGAAATTCAGACCCGGCGATGAAGTAAGCGGTGTGGTTGCGCTTATCAACGATGAAATGGCTTTCATAGACTTCGGCGGCAAGGGAGAGGGCTGGACTGAACTGGCCGAATTCAAAAACGAAAATGGCGAACTTACGGTAAAAGTCGGCGATCATGTCAAGCTGATGCTTCTGGAGTGGACTTCATCCGGTGCGCATCTGGGGTCGCGTTTCCGTTCGGCTTCGCAATCGGCAGGTTTCAATCAGATAGAAGACGCCTTCGAAAGCAAGCTGCCGGTGGAAGGGAAAGTGGTCGAAACCAACAAGGGCGGTTTCACGGTTCAGATTTCAGGCGTCAACGCCTTCTGTCCGATTTCGCAGATCGACACCGATTATGTGGATGATCCCAGCGTACATGTGGGAAAAATATATTCTTTCATGGTTACGGAATTCGACCCGGAAGACGAGCGTGTAATCGTGTCACGCCGGGCGTTTCTTCAGGCTGAGCGTGCCAAAAAGGCCGATGAAACCCGTAAACGTCTGCATGTCGGCGAAAAGTTCAGAGGTTATGTGCGCAAAATCATGCCCTACGGCGTATTTGTTGATATCGGCGGCATAGACGGCTTTGTACATGTTTCCAACATTTCGCATGATCGTATCGAAACGCCGGAAGGTCTTGTTAAAGTCGGCGAAACATACGACATGGAGCTTCTCGGCGTTGAAATCGACAATCGCGGACGCGAGCGTGTCAGCCTTTCAATGAAGGCCCTTGTCGCCGATCCGTGGCAGGCCGGTCTGCCTTTTGTCGTAAAAGATACGGTAAAGGGGCGTGTGCGCCGCCTTGAATCTTTTGGCGCTTTTGTCGAAGTCGCTCCCGGCATAGACGGTCTGGTTCATATTTCACAGATCGCCCGCGAGCGCATCTCGCATCCGTCCGAGAAACTCAAAGAAGGCGACGAAGTGGATGTTATGATAAAGGACATCGACATCGAAAACCGCCGCATATCGCTTTCCATCCGTGCGCTGCTTGATCTTTCACAGCCTGTTGAGGTTGAAGAAGATAGTTCGGTACGTAAAGGCGATGTGATTTCGCGCCATCGCAGCCGCTCCGAAGAACAATCCGCAGAATCGGATACTACTGAAACCTGGCCGGAAGAAAAGACGCCGGCAGCGGAGGCTCATAGTGAAAAGCCGTCTTATCTCATGCCGCATATCGGGCTTGTAACAAAAGGCGTTATTTCAAGCGTCAAGCCCTACGGCGTTTTCGTCGATCTGCCGGAATGCGGAGAAAAGGCGCGCGGTTTGTGCCACAACAGCGAACTTGTAGTCAATCCTGGCGACAATATTCCCAAATACGTCAAAGAGGGCGGCGAGCTGGAAGTCGAAATCGTGCGCATCGATGAACAGGGCCGTCTGGCGCTTTCTCATCGTTCTGTAATGGTGCAGCGCGAACGCAGCGAGATTCAGCAGTATCAGAACCAGACCGATGACGGCGGAAGCATGGGGAAAATGGCCAGCCTCTTCAAGAATCTCAAGCTCGAAAAATAAACGTTTCACTTTCCGGTTGCCGGAAAAAAATAGCGCGTCATTCCGGCGCGCTATTTTTTTTCTGGAGATATTTCCAACTAAAGGACTCTTTTTCTGCGGAGCACGGCTGCCGTGACTAATATCGTCAAGAGCAGTGTTGTTGCCGGGGCGCCGTTAGAATTACAGCCGCCGGAGCCGGAACCGTTGTCGGCGCCGTCCCCGTTGCCGGATTCTTCGTCTTCTGATTCTTCCTGAGCTTCGCTTTCGTTGTCTCCTCCCGTTTCGTCTGGTGTACAGATTCCGGTTTCGCCGCAGCTTGAACCTTCTGTGCAATCACCGCAACTCCCACCGCACGAGTCGTCGCCGCATTCGCGGGCTGTGCAGTCAGGCAGACAGCATGTTTCACCGGCGCAGACTTCGTTTTCCGCGCAGCAGACTCCGCCGCACTCTGCGAATTCACAGGCGCACATGCCTGCATCGCTGCAACTGCGTCCTTCCGGGCATTCTCCTCCGCATTCTCCGCCGCAGCCGTCAGAGCCGCATTCGCGCCCGCTGCAATCCGGCGCACAGACATCCACTTCCAGCTGAAATTCACCGGATTCAAAGCTGGAGCCGTCAACAAAGAGGAAATATGTTCCAGGTTTCAGCACAGTCTCTATTGTCGCCGGACTCCCTTCCAGCGGTTTCTCGCAGAAGAGTTCTTCGCCTTCGCATTCGTCTTCTCTCAGATAAAGCGAGGCTTTGAAGCCGCTTACTCTGACGAAGAAGTTGGCATCGCGTTCCACATCCAGTCGGTAAACCTTGTCCTGGGTAAACATGCTGGCGCATTTGCTTTCGTAATTGTCCGAGCATTCGCGGGTGTTGCCGTAAAATGTTGTGGCACTTGGAATCTCTATCTGCTGAGCGCCCCGGCAGGTGTCGCCTTTGCAGAATTCGTCTCTGTAATAGCATTCTCCTGCTGAACTGCACAACATCCCGTCGCCGCATTCGCCGCAATTTCCTCCGCAACCGTCGTCACCGCATTCTCTGCCTGTGCAGTCCGCTGTGCATTCAGGGCCGCTGAGCCACAAGGCGGACGACAGATAATACATCTCGGTGCGGTTGATGGCGGCATGCAGTTGCAGTGTCCATTCGCCGTCAGGGTTCACGTCGTGCATTGAGGCGAATATTCCGGGAAAATATTCTCGGCCCAGCACCGAGTTGAAATTCGCCTGTCCGGCAGGCAGAGTTCCTGCGGCAGATGTTCCGTCCGGGGCTGTCAGCGTAAACGAAACTTCCTCAGGCGTGGGATGAATGATGTCGAGGTGCAGATACACGCCGCCGGCTTTATCGGGGCCGTCGGCGACGTTGAGTTTTATTTCCAGATTCTCTTCGCTGCCGGCAGGAATTGCGGCTTCCTCGCTTTCTTTGAAATATATTTCTCCAACGTATTTGTAACCGGAGTATGCCTGAAGGTCTTCTGGAAAACGCAGGCTTTTGTAAATATAGCCGTTTCCGGGCAGTGGAACCGCCATGAACTGCAGGCTGCGGTCTGCCCAGAAGGCGCTTCTTTGTGCGCCTTCCTGCGATTGCCAGAAAGACTGCATCAGCGCCACTGCACCGGCGACATGCGGGGCAGCCATGGATGTTCCGCTGTAGTCTTCATAACCGCCGGCTGTAACGTTGATTCCAGGCGCGACGATGTCCAGCGCACCGTTGAGGTTTGAATAGCAGGCGATTTTTCCGGTGGCCGGAACAAGGTCCATGCATGAGTAAGACATGGTCGAGGTCAGATCGTCGTCGTACTGTGCGCCGACCGAAACAGCCAGGCTGATGCAGGCCGGGCTCCCCAGCGAAGTCAGCTGCGCTTCGTTGCCGGAAGCGATGACAGTGACTATCCCGTTTGCTTCCCACAGAGTCTTCAGCGCGTCGAAGCGTGGATCGTCGTTGCAGGGTTTGCTGCTGTCTCTTTCCGAACCCAGCGACATGTTCACCGCTACGGTGTCCGCAGCTTTGGCGTTTGTCGCCACCCAGTCGAGGGCGGCCAGAATATCCGCACCTTCCGCCATGAAATTGTGTTCTTCTGCAAACCATCTGAATACGTTCAGCGAGAGAATATCGGTGTCCGGCGCCATCCCAAGCACGATTCCGGCCACATTGCTTCCGTGTCCGAGTCCATCTGCTATTTCCGTCGGGTCCTGATTTGTAAAATTTTCCCAGGCCTTTATGCTGCATGTTTCCGAGCCGACTTCGCTGCAGTCTCCGAATTCGCCGTTCCAGTATTTCACCGGACCGTCGATTACCGCCACCGCCGTTCCTGCACCGTTGAAGCCTTCGAGGTGAAACGCATTGGCGCCTGTGTACGGCACCGAGCTTTCGACAAGCGGTTTGAATCTGTCGTTGAACCAGATGCGGGTGACTCGTTCATCTGCCGCCAGTGATTCTATCTGGCTGCGTCCGGCTTCGATGACCATAAGCGCAAAGCTTGGAAGTTCATATATCAGTGTGGCTGCTCCGCCTTTTGTGCTGAGATCGTCCAGAATGCCTTGTTTGATGTTCTTCAGTTGCGCGATTCTGATTTTCTGCCTGGAGAGCGCCTGTGCACGGCTTTCGTTTGCATCGTATTTTGTCGCTGATTTTTGACCCTCTTCAACTCCGACAATTACGCGCTGAATGCTCGAGTGCTTGAACTCGTTCCAGATGCGTATGTCCACTTTGTCGCCGTATGAGGCGGCTTCTCCGCTCCATGCTGCATGAGCGGAGTCTGAAAATGCAAAGAATGTAGTGAGGCAAACTGACATTATTAATGACAACAAAGGCAGGCAGACTGAAATGGTTTTTTTATACATCATTCATCCTTGTCGGCAGGTGTTACGACTATATCGGGTCTTTTTCTTTTCGGGGGTTCGTGGCGTTCCGGGTCGAATTCCGTGCCGGAGTGGCGTTGTTCGCGCCCGCCGGGGATTTCCGTCCCGAACGCCGAAACTTTTATTTTTTCCGAGAATCGCGCTTTCAGATATTTTCTCAGCAGCGCCCTTGCCGGAGGCAGCAGCAGCAGAAAACCGCTGATGTCGGTTATGAATCCAGGCGTCACCAGCAGCAACCCTGCCGCCAGAATAAGCAGACCGTCCAGCATCTGATCGGTTGGCAGTATGCCCTGCTGAATGCTGCGGTTGGCATCGTTCCACACGCGAAGTCCTTCATGGCGTGCCAGAGAAGCTCCGAAAATACCGGTGAAGATAATAATCAGTACTGTCGCCAGCGGCCCGATTATTGAACCGACCCTTATCAGCAGAAACAGTTCCGCAGCCGGAAGAAGAGTAAACAGAAGAAACAGTTTAGGGAACATTAAACACCACTTTCCGGGCCATGACCCGCTT
>JAKQSH010000427.1 GCA_029570245.1 Deltaproteobacteria bacterium
TGTCGGCGAACGATTTGAAGGCGGTGTCAAGCCGCCTTTTTCTTTGGATAACGGAATCTGTGAAAAATATTGCACTGCATTCTTGTATGCCGGACGTTTTTCATTTATTATCAATAAACGGGTATGGCTTCATTCAAAAAAAGGCAGTCGCAGATGAAACGTTATCATATTCTGATAATTGTGTTGCTGACTCTGGTTGCGATTTCAATGTCGTCCTGCGGGTCTTCCGCCTCGGATGAAAGCGATGGCGACGGCGCTAAAGAGTGTCTCTGTGCGGAAGGAGAAATGTGCGACGAGGCGGGCAACTGCGTAAAACACTGTTTTGACGATGATGAGTGCAATGCCGGCTTCTACTGCGATAAGGAAAACGGTTACTGTACTGCAATTTTCGTTGATGGTGACGTGGACGAAGAAAGCTGGCACGAGTTCGATATTCCAGAAGACGATTTCGGATTTGAGTCCGAGCAGGAATACGATGTGGTATGGGAAACTGACGTGGAACATTCCAGCAACAACCCCTGGATTAAAGTCGATCCATCCCGCGTTAATTTCGGTGCCGTCCCGCAGGGAGGCAGCGCCGAACGTGAAGTCATCATAAGCAATCTTGGGTATGCAAAACTTGAAGTTACTGACATATTTCTGTGGGACTCCAGCGAGGAAATTTCATTCACTTCCGATGAACTGCCGATAACTATCAACAAAAATCAGACCAGCACTGTGCTTATTTCGTATTTCGCGGCAGACAACAACCCTGATCGCAATCTGCTTGTGTTTTCATCCAACGACCCAAGCACACCCAATGTCAGTGTCGAAATCAAGACGGATGTAAAGGCTTTCGCGAAGGTCGCTTTTGTTCCCAATCCCATCGACTTCGGAGTCGTAAGGCTTGGACTCAATGAGGTTCTATGCACCATCAGCAACTCCGGAGGAACGCGTCTTAATGTGACCAGCCTGGCGCTTGACCCGGCTGCCCCCGAAGGTTTCGGGCTGTCCAACATGCCGCAGCTTTATATCTCAGCCGACAATCCGTTCTATCTGGATGTTGAAGAGTCGGCACAATTCGTTGTTTATCACGAATCGACAGAAGAACTCGAAGCCTATACCGAGCTCATCATCAATTCAAACGATGAGGAAAACGGTCTTATTACAGTTCCGGTATCAATAAAAGTCGCCGAGCCGGAAATTGAGGTCACGCCGGAGGAGCTTGACTTTGCAGGCGTGGACATCACAGAAACTCTTGAGCGAGATTGCACCGTCAAAAACATCGGCGCTTATCCGCTGACCATCAGCAAGTTCGAATTCGGAGCCGTCACAGACGACTATGAATTCACCGTCGCGCCGCCGGCGACGCCGATTGTCCTCAATCAGAACGAGGAAGTCACCGTTTCGGTTCTTTATTCGCCGGACGAAAATTCACCCGACTTCGGCTCGCTGGTCATTGACAGTGATGACGCCGATGAAGAGCATGTCATTGTGCAGTTCATCAACGACGGCTCGCCGCCCGATATTCAGGCGACTCCACAGACCCTCGAATTCGGCCCGCAGCAGGCGGATTCTTCAGTAATCAAAACAATTCAAGTAAAAAATGCCGGAGGAAGACTGCTTATAATCGACGACTATGTGCTTGAGAGCGAAGGTGATATTTTCTATAAGGCGAATGTGCCTGGTGATCTTTTAGGCGGCGGCCAATCCACCGTGGTAAAAATAGGCTATCATCCCGACGATTATTACGCCGACGAAGGTCGTCTGACCATATTCTCCAACGATGCCGATACGCCGGAGCTTATTGTGCCTCTGGCTGGTGCCGGTCTGTCATTGAACATTGCGCCGGTGGCAGTAGCCGGAGATGACGGTCAGGCTGCGCCGCTGCAGATGGTGCAGCTGGACGGCAGCGCTTCATATGATGACGACGGAACTGTCGTGGCTTATTTCTGGTCCATGATCCATCAGCCGTCAGGGTCGCATTCCATACCCATAAGGCCGACCGATCCTCAGCCGCAGATTTTTTTCGATCTTGTCGGTAAATACATCATTGAGCTTACTGTCACAGACAACGAAGGCAACGTCTCGCTGCCGGACCGCGTCGAGTACGATGTCCGCCCCGACGAAAAAGTGCATATCCAGCTCCTCTGGGACAAGGACACCGTTGACCTCGATCTGCATATGGTGAGGCCGGGCGGTGTGCTTTGGAATGGATACGCTCACGGAACCAGTTATCCGGTTACGTATTCAGACTGTTTTTTCAGCACCTGCAAAAAAGAGTTCGAGGCCGGCGGCAATCCGGTTGACTGGGCGGAGCTTGGACATCCTTCGCTTGATATCGACGATAAAAACGGATACGGTCCCGAAAATATAAACATCAACGACCCATACAAAAGCGGTCTGGGCGACTATGACGTTTATGTTCACTACTGGGACTCAAAATACGTTTCCGATCCCACAACTACAGCCACGTTGCGAATTTACGTTCTTGGCGAAAAAGAGCTCGAAATCACAAAAACTTTTACTGCCGAGCATCAAATGTGGCGTGTTGCTGGCGTGCGCTGGCTTGAGAACGACACCGGCTATATCCTCGACTACGACGACGACCTCGTGATGGATTCTCACGGGCAGTAGAACTGTTTCCATTCAATGCATTACCAGCTTGCAGGCATGCGGTATAAGTGCTAAACTCCCGCGCTGAATTGCCGTGGGGACTGGTGACTCTGCTGGAAGGAAAACGTGATTGAAGGCTGATTCTGCAAGAATACGGCGCGCTGTCCGTTCTGATATAAATCGTATTGTTGAGTTGTGGAAGGAATTGTTCCGTTTCCACGAGCAGTACGACAGAATATTCAAAGTCGCGTCGGAGGGCGAGGCTTACTATCGCCTCCTTATCGGAAATTTTCTCGAAATGAGTGACGCCTTTGTTCTGGTCGTCGATATCGACGGACTGG
>JAKQSH010000436.1 GCA_029570245.1 Deltaproteobacteria bacterium
CCCCGGATGAATTCTTTTGTTCTGGGTACTCTGGTAATGTCCATCAATCCGATGATCTCACGAACCATCAGAATTTCCAGACCGTATTCTTCCTCCGCCAGCTTGAAAGTCATGTACTTTCCGGCAAGCGACTCACCGAAATTGGCCGATTCGAATTCCTGACTGGCCGTGGTTTTATCCTGACCGATAGTTTCATTATTCATTTAAATTCTCCTTCGCGCACGTTCTCAAGTCAAGCCGCAGTTCTAAAAACGAAGCTTTTCGGTAACTTAATTATCGGAAAGCGATCCTATTTCCTCGACATTAAGAATAAGTCCAACCTTGCCGTCGGAAAGAATGGCGGCGCCGGAAACAAATTTCATCTGCATCATCTTCAGTCCGGTGTCTATGCTCTTTATGACGACCTGCTGCTGAGAAAGAACGTCGTCAACCAGAAGCGCAAGACGCTTGCCGAAGGTTTCGAGAATAATAACCAGAGCATCCACCGGGTCCTGCGCTGCGCCGACGATATTGAAAAGCCTGTCCATGCGGTACAGCGGGAATATTTCGCCGCGCACGTTTATGAGTTCGCCTTTGTCGGCCAGCGAGTAAAGCATGCCGCGTTCGGGACGGATTGACTCAACAATGGACAGTGTCGGAATGATGTATTTCTCTTCTCCGCAGCGTACAATCATGCCGTCGATGATTGCCAGGGTAAGAGGCAGAACCATTTTAAAGGTAGTGCCCTGTCCTTGTGTCGATTCCACCAGCACGCGTCCGCGCATGCCTTCTATATTCCGCCGGACAACGTCCATGCCGACACCGCGCCCTGAGATTTCGGTAACCTGTTTGGCGGTTGAAAAGCCGGGGGCGAAAATAAGGGAAAACACTTCCTGGTCCGTGAGTTTGTCGCCTTCCTGAATCATTCCCTGTTTGATGGCCTTGGCGATTATGGCTTCACGATCAAGACCCTTGCCGTCATCGGATATTTCAATAACGATACTGCCGCCTTCATGATAGGCCGAAAGCTTGATTGTTCCTGCCGGCGGCTTTCCGGCTTTTATGCGTTCTTCTATGGTTTCGATCCCGTGGTCAACAGAATTGCGGATCATATGCACCAGCGGATCGCCGATGTTTTCGACCATGCTGCGATCCATTTCGGAATCTTCACCGCTCTGTTCGAAATTGATCTGTTTGTCGTTTCTTCTCGAAAGGTCGCGCACCATGCGGGCCATTTTCTGGAAAACGCCGCGAATGGGCACCATGCGCATACGCATGCCGACATTCTGAAGGTCGCGGGTTATTTTTCCGAGCTGTGCAAGATAGTTGCTGATGCGCGGCTCCTGAATGGCGACTATCGCATCGGCGTTGACAACCATCGACTCCACAATGACCAGTTCGCCTATCATTTCGACCAGAGAGTCAACACGCTCAAGGTCGATCTTTACCGTTTCCTTGATTTTGGCGGCTACAGCGACTTTTTCTCCGGCGGCCTGCTTCTGAGTTCTCAACGCCTGTGCGATCTGTTTGGGCTTTGCAGCACCGTCGGCCACCAGCTGTTCGCCGATGCGCAATCCGCTGTCTTTCTGGTGATCGAGAGCTTCTTTTACTTTTTCGGGATCGACTCCGCCGTCTTCAACCAGAACTTCACCCAGCATTTTCTGACGGGAAAGCACAGGGTTGTAGTCTTCAGGCGGCTCACGCCCGTCAATCGAATCCTGCAAAGCGTCAATCAGGGGCTGCAAGCCTTCGTTGACAGGAACGGGAATATCTTCTTCAACCGCTTTGCGTACCTGGCCGATCATGTTGCGCATCATTTCGGTCGAATCGAAAACCAGGTCAAGAGCATAACCGACCAGCTCACGTGTTCCCTGACGCACCAGGTTGAGCAGCGTCTCGGTTATGTGGGCAAGAGAAGTAATATCTTTGAATTCCAGGAAGCCGGCCACGCCTTTTATGGTGTGGAACACGCGGAACAGCGCGTTGATTTTTTCGGCGTCCAGACCGTCGGCTTCGATGTTCATAAGAATCTGGTCGGCTTCGTTCAGGCCCTCTGCCGTTTCCTGTAGGAATTCTGCGATCATCGAAAGAGTTTCTTCTTCGCGACTGATGGTGAATTCTTCCATGCCCGCACGTTTTTTAGGGGCATCCGACGCCGGCGGAGCGGCTTTGGGCGGCTCGACTACAGGCACCGCACTTGGACGAGGTGCAGCCTCTTCAACAACTTCAGGCTCTGCGACAGGTTCCGGCGCTTCAGATGTTTCAGCTTCTTCAGCCGGCTCAGTTTCAGCCGCGACTTCGATTTCTCTTTCAGCAGCTGCTACTGCCGTTTTTTCATCTTTGTGTGCGGTCTCCGCCGGTTTTTCTTTTGTGACGCATTCGGTTCTGAGAACTTCAATCAGTTTGCTTGCCGGCGGTTTGGGATTTTTCATCTGGGAATAAGCCGCAATGGCTTTATCGAACCAGTCTCTGAACTGCAGCAGACGATCCGTGCGACGCGACTTATCGGTGCACTGAACTATAAAATCTTCGACCGTATGACAAAGCTCCTGCAGGTCGTACAAACCAACGACTCCGCATTCGCCTTTGATTGTGTGTACGCGACGCTTGAATTCTGCGGTTGCCTCGGCGTCTCCGTTTTCCATATCGAGAATAAGAGGTTCCAGCTCATCCACAGCCGATTTCTCGGTAGCCAGAAACTCCTCGAACATTGCAGCATCTATCCATTCCGGCAGAACAACTTCGCCGTTTCCACCGGTGGATTTGTCTTCGGCAGCCTTGCCGTTTTTCTGCTTCGCCTCCGCATGGGGAGACTTTGCGGAAGGAGTCTTCCGACTTTTCGACTCCTTCCGCTCAGGTGGGGTAGATTTGGGTGTGCTTGAAGTTGGTGTGTTTGCTTGTCGGACGGCTTGCTGTACTGCGGAAATGTTATCCGAAACGGAAGCCAGATCGGCTTCGGGATTTTTTGTGTTTTCAAGGACTATATTCTGAAGCAGAGTCAATGTCTGGCTGATGAGCTCAAGAACGTTCTCGTCGGGGCTCTCAGCCAGCAATTTCTGAAGATTTTCAAGCGAAGTCATCAAACCGACCAGCGCAGGCTTGTCGGAAATGTCGGCCATTATTACATCAGAAGCCAGCTCTTCAATGATATTGCTGATTTTTTCAGCGGACATTTAAAAACCCCCTTAAACAGAATCAATATAAGCCGCGTGAATCGAAAAGGAGCATAAAACAGACCCCGGATTCATAAGCATTTCAACTTTGCTTTTCCGGGTTATCTGCTTTTTTTCCACAACGCTTCTCATTTCCCGTGGTTGTCCTTAACCTGGGAGAGTAGTACCCCTCGTTATTTTAAAGAAAGCTGCAATATTTTGCTGAGTCGGGTTGTATGATGTCTCTGTCGGGCAAACTTCAAACGGCCCGCTCTTTTCATGGTCTTACTATAAGTCTTCCGTGTGAAGAAAAACCATAGGGGACAACCTGATATTGAACTGCGAAAAACCTGATTTTGTCTGCGTGGAATTCACATACAGGTGTCCGAAATCTCCGGGTATTCGCACAAAATGGCACTGAGTGCAATTTCACGATTTCTAAATAAACTATTATTTCACTGGGAAAACCGCAGTTTCAGCGGGAAACGTGCAGAAGAAGGCCCGAAAGGTATTCGCCTTCCATATGAGAGATATTAACCGGATGATCCAAGCCCGGCCCCGGTTTTGAAATCAGGCGTACTTTGCGCCCGCTTTCATAAGCGGCGGCAAAAACAATCTGGCGGAACAGGCGCGCGTCGATAAAAGGAGAACATGTAAAGGTAAGCAATTCTCCGTCATCCATCAACTGCATGGCGCGACGGTTTATATCTTTGTATACCGAAGCCGCCGAGTTGATGTGCTCTCTGCGGCGTGCAAACGGCGGCGGATCGCAGACAACCACATCGAAATGACGACCTTCCGCTACGGCCTGCGGCAGAAATTCTTTTATATTCGCGCACAGGATTTCGGCCCGTCCGTCGTTGAGGCCGTTGGCTTCAAGACTGTTGGAATATCTGTCCAGCGCCGGCTGGCTGGAATCTACCGACAGCACCGAAGATGCGCCGCACTTCAGTGCATTAAGGCTGAAACCGCCCTGATAGCAGAACAGATCAAGCAGGCTGCGCCCTGAGGACAGCTCTCCGAGCAATGCCCGGTTCTGCCGCTGATCAAAAAAGAATCCGGTTTTCTGTCCGGCTTCCAGATCGACGGAATAATGAATGCCGTTTTCGACAATTTCCACTTCTTTCAGCGCCTCACCGTAAACAACGCCGCTTTCAAGCGTAATACGCTCGTGTCGGACAACGTCATCTTCAACTCGCAGGCGTATTGACCTGACTTCGAAAATCCCCGAAAGCCCTTCAAGAAGAGTATTCTTTATTTCTTCGAAGTTCGTTTCAACCCAGTGCGCCAGAGGCTGCACAACCAGATGGCCGTTGAAATTGTCGATTATCAGGCCGGGAACGAAATCGCCTTCGGAGTTCAGAAGGCGAAAGGCATTACAGTTGCGGTTGGAAAGCAGCGCACGGCGGCATTTCAGCGCGCTGTTTAGGCGCGAACGGAAAATTGCCCCAAACGAGGCGGGACGGCTGCCGTCGCTCCAGATGCGCAGGCTTATCTGACTGTGCGGATTGTAAAAAGCGCAGGCTATCCGTTTACGATGGCTGTCAAGCACTTCAAGCAGGTCTCCTGCCGCCGGAGAGCCCTCTATGGCGGCTATGGCACCGGAAAAAAGCCAGGGGTGTCCCTGCAATACGGATTTTTCACGGCCTGCTTTAAGCAGCACCGCCGCTTTGTGTTCAGAGCTCATTCTTCAACGCTTTCGGTTCCGCTGTCCTGTTTAGTCTCCGGCGGCGTCCAGCGCGCGCCGACATTGTAAATGAACAGTTTAGTCGGAATCGGGCCGTTTGCAAACTCCAGAACTGCGGAAGTTTTTAAGGCAAAAGCTTTGCGGAATTTAGGGTGGGCGCAGAATACCGCCAGGCGCGCATCAGGAAATTTTTTCCAGGCTTCGCCCAGTTCTTTGTACATCTTCAGAAGTTCATCGTCTTCAACGGCCATGCGTTCGCCATACGGGGGGTTCGTCAGCAGCACGCCTTTTCCTTCCGGGAAGGACGCATTGCGGGCGTCTTTGATGCTCATCGAGACATATTCTTTAAGGCCGGTGGCTTCAAGGTGTTTGGCTGTAAGCAGCATGGCGTCTTCGCTGAAATCCGAAGCGTAAACCCGTGCAAGATTGCGATTGCTGGGTTTGCGTATGGCCTGCCGCCTGTCGCGGAAGTCACGTTTGAGGCTGCGCGGCAGAAACGGCCACTGCTCGAACTTGAAGCGTCTGCGGCGTCCGGGAGCCCAGCCCAGCGCCAGTTCTATGGCTTCGATTACAATCGTACCTGAGCCGCACATGGGGTCCATAAAAGGTTCGCTGCCGTCGTAACCGGAAGCTCTTATGAGCGCCGCCGCCAGATTTTCTTTTATGGGCGCGTCGCCCACATAACCTTTGCGCCAGCCGCGCTTGTGCAGACTTTCGCCGCTGATGTCGAGCGACAGATCAAGCTTGTCTTCGACCAGCCTTGCTACAAAACGAACGTCAGGATTCTCTTTGTCGATGTTGGGACGGAAGCCGGTTTTTTTGCGCATGCGGTCAACGATGGCGTCTTTTATTTTAAGCGCCAGAAAGCCGGAATGCCTTATGTTTTCGTTGGTGCCTATGCCCTGGATTGCAAAAGTGCAGGCGGTGTCCAGCCACTGTTCCCATTCCATGTTGTAACAGTTCTGGTAAATCTGCTCGCCGTCTCTGGCATTGACGCAGGCCAGCGGCAGATAAACGCGCGATGCGATGCGCGACCAAAGGCAGACTTTCTGCGCGTCCGTCCATGTGCCGATGAAAGATACTCCACCATCGTCGATTATGGGATTTTCGATATTCAGAGAAAGGAGCTCGTCTCTTAAGAAGACTTCACAACCTTTCGGACATGAAACTAAAAACGAACCGGGGACATCTGACATAACGACTACCTGACTGATACAGTTGCTTGAGAACGTACAAAAAACTTATCAGAGCATTATAATTGAATGAATGCAATATGAAATAAAAAATACTTGAATTTGTGAAATTTCGTACAAATTTTCATTTCATCAGCGGTGGCGTAAAAAGGCGCTCTGGCCGAATCAGCTGTTTATTCAGTACATTACAAAAAAAGGCATTGCGGTCCAAGTTCGGGATTGACCAGTCCGTCCGTTTCGTTTATTATAAAGTACAAGTAAGTAAACAGTGAGAAGAAGCATGATATCTGAACTCAGAAGAAAAAAAGACGAGGATCGCAAGAATCAGACACGCATGGCGCTGCTTGACGCCGCCCGTGAAATTTTCATCGCCAAGGGCTACCATCAGAGTAACATTTCCGACATTGTGGCGCGCGCAAAGGTCGGTCAGGGAACTTTCTACAGAAATTTCAAAGACAAGCGCGAAATTTTCGAAACTCTGGTCGAAATGTTCGTTTTCGACCTTGTAGACAAATTCACTGAAATGAAGATCAAGCAACCGACCAATACCCGCGAATATCGTGAAGCCTCCATCACAGCGCTTTCGCAACTGGCGCGCCATATTGAGGAAAACCGCGATATGACGAGACTTTTCATGCGGGAAACCAAGGCGGTAGATCGTAATTTCGAAGAAACGATTAAGAAAATGTGCTCGCGTTTCGCAGAAATTGCGCGCTATCACCTCGATAACGCCATAAAAGCCGGATTCGCCCGTCCGTGTCGCAGCGATATTGTAGCGGAATCCCTGGTTGGCATCGGCTGGCGAATGATCGACGAATGGGTAAACGACAGTCTGCCTCAGACCGGCATTGACGAGCTGATCCGCGAGATTTCAGATTTTGCCTTTATGGGCTTCGGCATTGTTAAAGCCCGTGAAATTATTGAGAAGCAATGAATTTGAAACCATGCAGTAAGAAAAAGGGGACTTACCGTGAACAAATTCAGAAATAAAAAAGTTCTCATTACCGGGGCGGCTTCAGGCATAGGCTACACCACCGCCGAAAACTTTGCCGGGAGCGGAGCCGAGCTGATTCTTACCGACATCAACGCCGAAGGGCTGGAACAGGCTGCCGGAAAGCTGCGTGCCCTGGGGGCGACCGTACATACCCGCTGCGTGGACGTTTCAGACAAAGCCGGAGTTTTTGCCATGGCCGACTGGGTCATTAACGAAATCGGCGGGTTGGATATTCTGATCAACAACGCCGGAATCGGCTATTCGGGCGAACTGGCCGAAACTTCGCTTGAGACCTGGGAAAGGCTCATAAAAATCAACGTCTGGGGTGTCCTTTACCACGTTTATGCTTTTCTGCCGCACATGATAAAGCGCCGTTCAGGGCAGATCGTTAATATTTCGTCCGGCCAGGCGTTCTTCCGTCTGCCGACCTGGGGAGCATATGCCTGCACCAAACTGTTGACTGGCGCTTTTTCTGAAATACTGCATTTCGAGCTTAAAAAATATGGAATAAGCGTAACAACCGTTTACCCGTTTATGATAAATACGCCGTTTTATAAAAACGTTGAGGCCGATACTTTCGGCGCCAGATTGTCGATGAAGCTGCTTCCATACTATTCCATGTCGCCCGAAACGGTGGGACGCATAATTTTCAAAGCCGCAGCAAAACGCAGGAACGTCGAAATGGTTACCGTTCTTAACGATGTCGGCTTTTATTCCCGTTTTTTCTCTCCGGTATCAAGCATAATGAGCACCGCAACCAACATGCTGTTGGCTAAAAGCGCAGCTGAATACAGAAACCCTGCTGAATCGCAGAACTGAAGCGGAACGGAGAACGCCATGGAACGCATCGAAAAAATCCGAAAAATGATATCCGAGAAAAAAATCGGATTCACCATGGACGAAGTTATGACCGGCACACATCGTTTCGAGCCGCAATTCGGAGACGACAGGGAGCGTTTCATGGAGTTCCGCGTAACGTGGGGGCCTGAAAGTATCAGCCGCTTCGCAAACCCATTCGGTGGAGATTTTATGAAAAACAAGCTGGAGGGGACTGTAACGATTGACGGGCTGTGCCATAACGCGCCATGCAAAGGTACGCTTGAACTTAATTATTTCAGCGAAGCCAGAATCCGCTACACCTTCGATTTCGAGGCCGGAGGCGTAACATATCGTTTCGTCGGAGAAAAAGTAAATATCAAACCCTGGAATCTGCCTTTTTCACACACGACCTGTTTCGGTGTGCTTAAAGAGAGCGAAAGCGGAAAGCTCGTTTCCAAATCGGTGACGTTCTTCAGGCTTAAGACAACTCTTGCCTTCCTCGCCAGCTTCAGATTGGCATAATCCGCATACCTGACGCGATATTCTGATTGAATTGCGGCAGAAGGAGCCAGAGCATGGCTCCTTCTGCCGGGGATGCCAACAGCGCTTCCAGTACTGCATGATCTCATGCATGAATAATTGAATCTCGCCACAATCTGCAGGGTTTGTCTCAGCAGACTTAAAAAAAATCGGCGCGCCTGCGGCGCGCCGATTCGATTATGCACATATATAAGGTTTATTCGAGCTGGATGCAGCGGGCGTAAAGATTGCTGTCTTCCGAGTACATTACAACCGCAGCATAACTGTAATTTACCGCCCATGAAGCAAGAGCTTCTGCACCGGTGGACGACCACAGCGAGTGGTCGCAGCGTTCACCGTCCAGCAGCCAGTAACAGCCGTTATCCGGCCCGCCGCCCTCAGAACAGCCGTTGCAGTCTGCACTGTGGCAGTTGTCGTAAGTCGTGCAGGATTCGTTTACGGCGCAGCTTCCGTCGCTTTCCGTAAGCGAGCATGAATCAATCAGCGTTCGCAGATCGTCGATGGTTGGAAGACTCCAGTTTCCGGTATAGCCGGGAAGATTCAATCCTTCGCAATAATCATAGGCATCGGGTTGGCTCATGGCGTTGTAGGAACTGGAATACTGCCAGATGCGCCCGGTTTCGGGGTGTTCCCAGACGAAGGGTTTGGTGCGCTTGACCTGTAAATTGTCGAAATAGTAGGTTCCGCCTACAAGTTCGCTGTTCAACGCTCCGATGAATCTTACATAGAGTTGTTTCAACGGTAGTGGTTTGGAAGAAATATTCAGCGCTGAGTTATTGCAGGTTGTGATTTCATCGTCAATATAAACGCTGACTTTCTGTGTTTCATAAGAGTATGC
>JAKQSH010000457.1 GCA_029570245.1 Deltaproteobacteria bacterium
TCGATACCGGACTAAACGGAACTAATCACACACCCGTTGCAGAGAAAATAAAAACTCCAGCCGGAAGCTTTGCAACACAGCGCACGCGTTTTATCAGCAACAGAAACGAAACGCTTGAACTGTGGTTTTCTAAAGATGTCCCTCTTACCGGACTTGTGCGGGCAACCGGTCTGAATCAGAATTTCGAACTTACGGCATACGGAAGCGGCTACAAAGCCGTCATTTCCGAACAGGTTCTGTTCAGGCTTTCGACGGACGGTCAGAGCGGCAAATCCGTGGGGAAGGAATGAGCCTTGAAGCTGGACGAGGCGCTTGATCTTTATCTGCTGCATCTCAAATCGGAGCGTGCGCTTTCGAACAACACGCTTTACGCCTACAGCGCCGACCTCTGCCGCTACAGCGAATTTCTGGAAAAACAGCGCAGAGTTCACGAACTCGAATCCATAAGCCGCGAAGATGTGCTGGCATTTGTTCACATGCTGGCCGGACTCGGACTTTCGGCTCGTTCGCGGGCGCGCAATCTCTCGGCTTTGCGCAGCCTGCATCGCTTTGCGCTTACCGAAGGTCTGTGCACAGCGAATCCTACAGCCGACGTTGAGATGCCCGGCATTTCGAAAAAACTGCCGGACCTGCTCAATCACAACGAGGTGGAAGCCCTGCTGAATTCGACTCACGGGCTGGAAGTATACGACCTGCGCGACCGCGCCATACTCGAAACCATGTACGCTTCAGGTCTGCGCATAAGCGAAGCCGCAGCATTACAAATGAACGATCTGCATCTTACGGAAGGATTCGTTTCTGTAATGGGCAAGGGCTCCAAGCGCCGCCTGGTGCCGCTGGGAGAAGCGGCCTGCGCAGCCTGCGAGCGATACATACGCGAATCCCGCATGGTGCTTGCCTCGCACAGTTCACAGCTGGACGACAGCCTTTTTCTTTCCCGCAACGGCGAGGGCATGAGTCGGCAGGCTATATGGCAGATGATAAAAAAACGCGCCTTACAGGCCGGAATTGCGCGTTCCATAAGACCGCACATGCTGCGCCACAGCTTCGCGACACACCTGCTGGAAGGCGGCGCCGATCTGCGTTCGGTGCAGATGATGCTTGGACATTCCGACCTCGCCACCACCGAGATTTATACGCATGTCGATCAGAGCATGCTGCGTCGTCAGATTGAAAATGCCCATCCGCGCGGAGCAAGAAAAAAGCGATAATCAAAAACGCCAGATTGCCTGCAAATCCTCTTTGCAGCATAAGAGCACAACAGAAGCACCAAACCCCGCACCATCGACAGGCTGCATAAAAAAAGAATCGGCGCGCCTTCGGCGCGCCGATTCTTTTTTTCAACCTTTGTATGGTATTGCTCAGAAGAAAATCTGCAGAGATGTTTCGACCATGTACTGCATTTCGTTGGCTTCCTTGTCGTACACATTGACCATAGCGGAAGCGGCTTTCCCTGGAGCGAGGAAGGCACCGATGAGATGTGCCGAAAGCACCTTTTTGTAGCGGAATTCCAGGTCTATGTCGGTTTCGATACCGGCCATGGACTCGTTCATGGCATTACCGGATTCAAGCGCGAAAGCCATACCGAAAATCAGCGCCGGAACGAAAATGTCCTTTACGTTGTAACTGAACGCAACATCCGTAAGAGAATAGCCGGGGCGCATGACGTAAAACTGTCCACGCGTTTCGCCCATGACTTCGTCGATGTTGCCGCCACGGTCACGGATTTCGTCTTC
>JAKQSH010000464.1 GCA_029570245.1 Deltaproteobacteria bacterium
CATCGGCAAAGACTTCGCATCATCCTCAGGACAAAGTTTCTGCCGCAGATAATAAAAAAGTCGAAAAAAACACTGTCACAGAAACACAGACGCTTTCTGCCGATATAGACCGTCTTCTTACCGAGGGCGAAATCTTTATTAAATATGGCCTTCTCGACAAGGCCGCAGAGCGCCTGGACGCCATTCTTGGAGTTGAAGACCGTGATCCTTCGACACTTGAGCGTATCAAGAATTTCTGTATGGCGTTAAGCAAACCGGAAATCGCAGCTCAGCAATTGTTACTGGAGGCCTGCCGATATCTGGAAAAAGGTCAGATGGATCAGGCGCTGCTTATTATTGAGGAATGCCGGGGCTTGAGCGTCAACCTCGAAAAAGTGCGTGCCGCAGCTCAGTTGGCAGGAAGCGGAAACGTGGTGGAACTGCGTCGTCTTGCTGCCGCTTTTCTGTCTTCGACCTCTGGCGATTCTGGCGACAGCACACCTTTACAGGATGCCACAATCAATGAAGCCGGAATTCTGGAGCTTACTCCGGGCGATGGGCTTGATGATATTGAAGAACTTGAAGAACTTGAAGAACTTGAGGAACTTGAAGAGCTTGAGGCGTTGAGTCCGCTTGACTCCATTGATGAAGTTGAATCTCAGTCGGAAGCGGAAAATGAGAGGGCTTGTTTGCGAATTGCAGACGAGAATGCGGAGATGCCGCTTCCCCCGGAAACCGATGAACTTGAAGTTGTTTCATATATGGAAGATTCAGTTTCGGACGATGCCGAAGCTGAAGTCGCCGCAGAACTTGAAGGACTTGAAGCCGGTTTGCCGGGTGAAATCGAAGAGCATGCTGAAATAGAGCTGGAAATCCCTGAAGACGCGGAACAGTTTGAAGGTGGAGATGTTCTTACTGTAGAGAAACAGACTGCTGCTTCAAGCCTGGAAGAAATAGATGATGCAGACGTTCCTGAGCTGGAGCTTGATTTCGAGCCGCACAATTACCGCGAGGAAGCGTCGGAAGTCGCAATTGAAAAACATGAGCCGAATTTCGAACCGCCGGGATTCCGTCCTGCCAAACCGCTTGTCAGGGAAGCTATCGAACTTCTGGTTTCGGATGCTGCCATTGAGGACAATGCCGGGCAGGTCGATGAGCAGGAGACAATAGAATCTGACGATGAAGATGACGACGAGGATTTCGAGGTTCTGGATGAAATCGTTGTGTATAAAGACAATGAGCAGGAAATTGTTTCTGTCGCTTTGCCTGACAACATGTCCGAAGTCGCAGATGACCGCGAGGCCGCAACGTACAGCGATACACAGCCGGATGTTTCCGATCTGATACCGGAGGAAAATTTCTCAGAAGAAAAAGCTGTTCAATCATATGCCGAAGAGGAGAAGGTCGTTGCATATGATTTTGATATTGAAAGCGCGGTCGAACAGGAAATAATGCAGCAGGCTGAAGATTCCGCTTTACAGCAGTTGTCTTCGACTGACATTGTGCCGGAAGGCGAAGTGTCGCTTGAAGAGACTGAAGAACTCGAAATTCTTGAAGATGTCCCGGTTCAGGAAGAACAGCTCGAAATACTGGAAGAAACAGTTGTCGATTTCGACGCTCAGGCCCATGCGACAGTTGTAGATGAGTCCATGCCGGCTCTGCCGATTATTTCTCCGATGGACTCATTCGAGAAGGAGCTTTTTGCTGCTCTCGAACAATCGACGTCTCAAAACAGCACAGCTGAATCCGAAACAGCGGAAACTCAGTCGGAAGAAGAAACTGGCGGGCAGAAAATTTCTTCATCGGATTACTCTGAAAGCTCTGATGTATCCGAATCTGTGCCTGAAGAAGAAACTGCGGACGAAGAGCTTGAAGAAGCTCTTGAGGAGGCCGCGTTCTTCCTTGACCAGAAGCTTTTTGAGGAAGCTATCGAAATATATGAAGAACTGCTTGAAGAATATCCGCAGAACGAAAAAATACCCGCACTTCTTTCGCAAGCCTGGGAACTTTTTGATGTGCACACCAGTTCCGCCCCGGAAACCAACCTGTCCGGTGGTGAAATCGGTGATCTGGCCGACGATCTGCTGAAAAGCGAACACTGCGATGAAGAAGGCGGCAACTTCGAAGTTCTCGAAGAAGTGCATGCCCGCAATGTTCCTCCTGAGTTGCCGGAAACGCCGCGAGTTATAGATGGCGGGCCGGACGAGGATGATTCTGTGAAGCTGGCCGAGGAAATTTTTGCAGGGCTTGACGATGGTCCGCAGGAGTTGAAGCTGCACAGCCGCAACACTTCGTCCTCTGAGGTTCCGGTTGTTGATATTGACGGAATAAAAACCCATTACAAGCTGGGGGTGGCCTACAAGGAAATGGGCCTGCTCAACGAAGCGGTTGCTGAATTCAATCTGGCGGCTGAAGGCGGTATGTTCTTCGACGCAAACGCCATGCTTGGCGCCTGCTACCTGCAGAAAAAAATGAAACTCAAGGCTGTCGCCTGTTTCAAAAAGCTTGTAAGCCACCCGGAAATGACGCGCGCACGGCTTATGGAACTGCGTTATAACATTGCCAGAACCTGCGAAGACTCAGG
Source organism: Deltaproteobacteria bacterium (assembly GCA_029570245.1). GTDB lineage: Bacteria > Myxococcota_A > SURF-8 > SURF-8 > SURF-8 > JAKQSH01. Next base: position 2,564 of record JAKQSH010000464.1, read on the forward strand.
TGAGCTTGATCTTGCTTTGAGATATTATAATGCAATCAAAGCGGTCGATCCTTCATTTGAAGATGCAGCCGAAAGAGCCGCAGTGTTTGAAGAGCAGGGGATAGTCGCAGCTTCTCAATCGGATGAAGTTGAGGAAATTCTTGAAAAAGCCGAAAGCCTCATTCCGCCCGATATCGAATCTTTCGGCAGCAGCGGCAGTTCCGACGGGAACATTTCTTATGTGTGATGAAAGGAAAACATTTCGTCCATGAGCTATAAGGAATTCTTCCAGCTTAACGAGATTCCGTTCTCCAATACTCCCGGCGAGCGTTTCTATTTTGATTCTGAAGCGCATAATCGCGCTTTTGCCCGTTTGCATTATGCTGTAGATGAAATGAAGGGTCTTGCTCTGTGCACGGGCGGTATCGGCGCCGGAAAAACCATGCTGGCGCGCCGCATGCTGCGGACTCTGCCGCACGATAAGTTCGAAACTGCACTGCTGGTTATTGTTCATTCCGGTATTTCCGCCGAGTGGCTGCTTAAACGCATCGCTTTGCAACTGGGAATTCGTCAGCCTGCTTCAAGCGGACTGATGCTGCTTTCTCAGCTTTATCGCCGTCTGATTCAGATTTACGAAGAAGGCCGCAAGGCGGTGGTTATGATAGACGAGGCTCAGATGTTGCAGGGCCGCGAAATAATGGAAGAATTACGCGGTCTTTTGAACCTCGAAGTTCCTGGGCGCAAACTTGTGACTTTTGTGCTTTTCGGACTGCCGGAACTAATGGAGAATCTAAAACTTGACGAGCCGCTTCTGCAGCGTGTAGCCATGCGCTGCGAAATCGGCGCGATGAACCTTGACTCTACACGAGCTTACATTCGCCACCGTCTTGAAAAAGCCGGAGCTGTCGCAGAAATATTTACAGAAGAAGCTGTGGTAGCGATTCAGAGTATTTCAAGCGGAACGCCCCGTCTGGTAAATACTCTTTGCGACAACGCGCTGTTCGACGCAGCAGTGGCTGGCCGATACCAGGTAGACGGCGATATCATCCGCAACGCCGCCGCAGAATTGGGGCTTTTGAGCGGAGTGTCGTCAAACAAAACAGCCGCAGATTCGGACACTGTTGCCGTTTCAATGAAAGAAAATACTGCGGATGATTCCGATCCATATATCGAACTGGCCGAATTCGACCGTCTGTTGAACCGCATAGATGACAAATTCTAAAAAAAGACCGGCTTCACAGCCGGCCTTTTAATATCGCTTCTGATCATAAATCAATCTGCGTTGCAGAGGTATATTTTTCTGCGTG
>JAKQSH010000475.1 GCA_029570245.1 Deltaproteobacteria bacterium
AGAGCGTCTTGAAAAGCGCGGCTGGTAGGATTTTCCAACCGGACATACGGTAGTTTTCCGATGAAGAAGTACGAAGAACTTAAAGTTGGCGTCCTGGCTTTGCAGGGCGCCTTTCGTGAGCACAGGCTTATGCTGGAGCGGCTGGGTTGCTCGGTGGTTGAAGTGCGCCTGCCGCGTCATCTTGAAGGTCTGGACGGTATGGTTATTCCGGGTGGAGAAAGCACCGCCATCGGCAAACTGATGGTTGAATGGAAACTGCTTGAGCCCATCCGTGAAATGGCGCAGGGTGGCTTTCCGTTGTGGGGCACCTGCGCCGGAATGATTATGATGGCCAGACGCATTACCGAACGCGAGCGGGTTATGGAGCAGCATCGGCTGGGACTTCTGGATGCGACTGTGGTGCGCAACGCCTTCGGTCGGCAGCGGGAAAGTTTCGAAGCTGACATCGAAGTGAAAGGTTTTGATGCGCCGTTCCACGCCATATTCATACGTGCTCCGTTCATATCCGAATACGGCCCGGAGCTTGAGGTTCTCGCCACAGTAGACTCCAACCCGGTTTTCGTCCGTCAGGGCAATCTGCTCGGTTCCAGTTTTCACCCGGAACTTACTGACGACGTTCGTATTCATTCTTATTTTCTTGATATGATCCGCTCCGGCGGAATGTGATTTCAAACGCGCAGCCGCCGGACCTGACTGCACAACACACTGAAACGGGACATAACTTCATGCTGGCAGACAACAACGATTCTATAGGCGAAAGCAACTCCGAAGACGCACAACTTGAATGGAAGCAGCTGGGATTGTCCGATGGCATGCTCGATGCTCTGGCCGGTCTTGGATTCAGAACTCCGACTCCAGTTCAACAGAAAACCATTCCGCAGGCCATGCGTGGCTGCGATCTGCTGGTGCAGGCCAAAACCGGATCAGGAAAAACACTGGCCTTCGGTTTGCCGATTATCGAAATGCTCGATCCTGAAGCCGATTGTGTTCAGGCTCTTGTTCTTACTCCAACACGAGAACTGGCGCTGCAGGTTGCGACGGAAATAATCCGCACCGGCGGCATGGCTGAAAAATCGGTGGTTCCGATATTCGGTGGCGCATCCATCAACGTTCAGATAAAGAAATTGAAGGCGGGCGGCAAGGTCGTCGTCGGCACGCCAGGACGAATTCTCGACCACATTTCGCGCGGGACGCTCAGTCTGGGGCGGGCTCGGATGGTTGTTCTGGACGAAGTGGACGAGATGATGGATCGCGGTTTTCTGCCGGACGTGAATCATATTCTCGATATGACGCCGTCCGAGAAACAGATGATGGTGTTTTCCGCCACCATCCCGGACGATATCCGCCGCATGATTCTCAAGCGCATGCGCGAGCCTCAGCATATTCAGATAGGCGAAGCCGGATATTCAGTCAATTACGATGTGCATCATTCGTTCTATCGAACTCAGCGGCTGCACAAGTTCGTTACTCTGGTGAATGTGCTTCACTCTATTCCGCGCACCAAAACGCTGATATTTACCAACACCAAAAGCGATTGCGAGCGTGTAGCCGAGTATCTGCACAAAGAAAGCTTTTCGGTCGGTTTTCTTGACGGCGATCTTTCGCAGTCCGTGCGCCAGTTGACTCTTAATCTATTCAAGGACGGTACTCTGGACGTTATGGTCTGTACCGATGTCGCGGCGCGCGGCATAGATATTTTCGGCGTTTCGCACGTCATCAACTACGATCTGCCGGAAAACAAGGAGATGTATCTGCATCGCACTGGACGTACCGGGCGCGCCGGGCGCAAGGGCGAGGCGATTTCTCTGGTGGCGCCCAACGAACTGCTGCAACTGGGTGATATCCGCAAGCAGCTTGGAATCGAAATCGACGAAGTGGCCGTGCCTGATAAGGATGGCGTTTCGGCCAATTTCAAGCGCACCATGATTGAGCGCTTGAAATCAATGGAAGAAGAAGGCTATGCAGATGATCTGTCGCTGCTGGCGGATGAGCTGCTGGAAGCCGTCGAACCCTATGCTCTGACCGCCGGACTTCTTACCTATCTGCGGCAGCGCGGTTTCGATCTTTCCAGCGGTTACGATGTCGAAAATCCAGAACACAAAATAAGACTCTTTGACCGCGCGCCCATGCTGGGCAGGCAGGATATTAACCAGCAGATGTCGCAGCGGCGCGAAAAACGCAGCGGGCGC
>JAKQSH010000480.1 GCA_029570245.1 Deltaproteobacteria bacterium
AACAGGACGACTACCCGGTAACGGTGCAGAGCGGACATTCCGTTTCGATGCTTAAATTTTCAAGAGAAAAGATCAATCATACCAGCATCGACAACCCGCGCGGCGCCATCGTCATCAGCGACCTGGGCCTGAACGAAGTCAAAGACGAACTGGCATCCATGCCTGCCGACGGTCTTGTAATCGCCGACGCAGGACTCGACATAAAGACGCCGGCCAGAGTTGTAAAAGTGGACTTCAAAGCCGCAAAACTCAACAGAATGAATACAATTTCTGCGGCGCTTGCTCTTTTCCTGATGCTAAGCGGAATCATTCCACTGGAAGCCCTGCGTGAAACGGTCAACCGTATTCCAAAGGAGAAGATCAGACTGGAAAATATGAAATCCATTGAAGACGCGCTGAAAATTTATGAGAAACTCGGGATTTAAAATATGGGAGTAAATAAATACAAGGTCGGAATCAGGCGGGAAGACAAGAACCAGTGGGAAGCACGCGTTCCTTTAACCCCGCAGCAGGTGAAAGAGCTTATTGAAAAAGGAGACTTCGAATTCACGGTGCAGGCATCGGACATTCGAGCCTACGGAAATCACGAATACGAAGCTGTCGGGGCGCGTATTTCAGAAGACCTCTCAGCCTGCGACCTTGTAATCGGTATTAAGGAAATGCCGGTTTCGATATTCAGAAACGGCGGCAGATATCTGTTCTTCAGTCACACCATAAAGGGTCAGCCCTACAACATGGGCATGCTGAAAACCGTCATTGAGCGCGGCTGCACGCTGCTTGATTACGAGCGCATCGTAGACGAAGAGAACCGCCGCCTCATTGCATTCGGGCCATACGCAGGTCTGGCAGGAATGATCGACAGCCTGTGGGCACTGGGGCAACGCCTCATGGCGGAGGGCTGCGACACTCCACTGAAAAAAATAAAACAGGCCAGCCGGTATTCGCACTACGAAGAAGCCGCAGGCGAAATCCGCGTCGTAGGGGATGAAATCACCCGAAACGGGTTACCTGCGGACTGTACTCCGCTTGTAATCGGCTTCGCCGGTTACGGTAAAGTGTCACAAGGCGCGCAGAGAGTTCTGCTGAACCTGCCTGTGACGGAAATTAGCCCGGCAGAGTTGCTGAAGCTTGAAGGCGGAAGATCGGACTGTCTGTACAAAGTCGTCTTTAAAGAAGAACACACCGTCACACACCGTAACGGGAAAGCGTTCAATCTGCAGCATTACTATAATAATCCGGCTGAATATATTGCAGACTTTGAAAAATATCTGCCCGGTCTGAGCGTGCTGATGAACTGCGTCTACTGGGAAAAACGCTATCCGCGCCTCGTGACAAAAGAAGCCCTTGCACGCCTTTTCGGTGGAAATTCACCCAGATTAAAAGTGATCGGCGACATCAGCTGCGACATAAACGGCGCGGTGGAATGCACGAATCACTGCACAAACTCCGGCGAACCGACTTATCTTTACGACGCCGTCAGCGGCGAAGAACACAATGCACTCACTGGCAGAGGCCCGCTGATTCTGGCCATCGACAATCTTCCGGCGGAACTCGGAGCAGACTCTTCTCGTGAATTCGGATCGATTCTCAAAAACATGTTGCCGGAATTCACCGGTGCCGACTTCAGCAGACCGCTTGAAGAACTGAACCTGCCGTATTATCTGAAAAAAGCCATTATTGTATACAATGGCGCATTGACGCCCGATTATTACTATCTGCGCGAGCATCTTAAAAACGCCTGAACTGTTGCTTCCGGGAGGAGAACCATGAATAAAGTACTTGTGCTAGGAGCCGGACTGGTTGCCCATCCTACCGTACAGTATCTGCTTGAACACGGCTTTTACGTAACGGTGGTTTCAATCGAAGCCGCCATGGCCGAAGCGCTGGTAAAAAATCATCCTTACGGGCACGCAGTTGTAATGGATGTAAGCGACAGAACGGCGCTGGGCAGGCTTGTTGCAGAGCACGATCTCACAGTCAGCCTGCTTCCGGCTGTCATGCATGTCATGGTCGCGGAAATATGTCTGGCGAATAAAAAGCATATGGTTACCGCATCCTACGTAAAGCCCGAAATGCGCGCACTTTCTGAAGCCGCAGAAAAAGCGGGAGTTTTACTCCTTAACGAGATAGGGCTTGATCCCGGCATTGACCATATGTCGGCGATGGAAGTCATACACCGCGCAGCCAAAGAAGGCGGCAGAGTGGTGGAGTTCTCTTCAAGCTGCGGCGGTCTGCCCGCTCCCGAAGCAAACGACAATCCGCTGGGCTACAAGTTCTCGTGGAGTCCGCGCGGCGTACTGCTGGCGGCGAAGAATTCTGCTCGTTTTCTCAAAGACGGAAAAATAGTTGAAATACCCGGCGAAGAACTTTTTGACCATTATCAGACGGTAAAGATCGGTGATCTGGGTGATTTCGAAGTATATCCCAACCGCAATTCGCTCGACTATATCGACATCTACGGTCTGCACGAAGCCAGAAGCGTATTTCGCGGAACAATCCGCAACGTCGGACACTGTGACAGCTGGCGCAGAATGGTTGACTTCGGCCTCTTCGACGACAAGGCACAGAATGCAGCCGGACTTACATACAGACAGTTCATGGCGCGTCTCATCTGTGGTGACAGCGCCGCCGATCCGAAGCAGGCTCTGGCCGCCCGTTACGGTGTGCCCGAAAGTGCGGCACTTGCTGCGAAGCTGGAATGGCTTGGCATGTTCGCCGACGAAATCGTACAGGAGACACACATTTCACCAATGGACTTGCTGCTGTCGCGTATGCTTAAGACCATGATGTTCAAGCCGGGTGAACGCGATATGGTTATACTGCAGGATGTTTTCACCATTGAATACCCGGATCGTACCGAACGTGTCACCTGCGATCTGATCGACTTCGGAATTCCGAATGGCGACTCCTCGATGTCACGAACCGTCGGTCTGCCGGTTGCAATAGCCGTCAGATACATACTTGAAGGCAGAATCAGCCTCACCGGCGTACAGGTTCCGGTCAAGCCCGAAGTTTACGAACCTGTCATGCAGGAACTGGGCCGCCTCGGAATCAAGTTCGAAGAAAGAATCGAAGTGCTGTAATACAGCCGCGATGCAGAATTCAAAGCCCGCAGTCGCACTTGGCTGCGGGCTTTTTATATGCAATAATTCTTTGAGAGGTATCAGACGATGAAGAATTCTGAGGAACATGCATTTGAAATCTGGCGGAGGCTTGACGGTGCCGGGTTCGAAAGCTACTGGGTTGGAGGGTGCGTACGCGACCGCCTGCTCGGACGGGAACCTCAGGATTACGATATCTCCACTGCCGCCCGTCCCGAAGACCTG
>JAKQSH010000481.1 GCA_029570245.1 Deltaproteobacteria bacterium
CTTTGCAGTTATCACAATGAACTCGCATTGCGCAACCTCCATGGGTTTCGGTTTACAGGTCTTAACCCGGATGCGCTTTTATATACCATAAAAGGAAATCCGCCGGAAAACAAAACACGGCGATTTGTGACGCTTTTCGAAGCCCGCAATCCGGAATGCACAATCCGGCCCGGCAGGCGCTGCACCGTAAAACAAAGCGCCGTTGCCACCTGCACCGGACAGTCTCTTATTAAACCCGAAAATGGTTGCCAGCCGGGCGGATTTGCGGTTAATATTAAAAAATTCTTATTGGCCTTATGCTGGAGTAACGGATGTTCACCAACGATCAGATTCCGCCTGTTCCGAGCGAGGAAAAACAGGGGGGCGAGAAAAAGCACAAAAAGCCGATCATCATCGCCTTTGCCGGCGGCAAGGGCGGCACAGGGCAGTCTTTCGTCGCCGCCAACATGGGCGTGCTTCTTTCGCGCTTCGGACACAGCGCCATTCTGGCGGACGCCCAGCGCTGGGGCTGCAATCTCCACTCCCTGGTGGGCATGGAACGTCCGGCGCTGGACATCGACAGCCTGGAAGACGGCGAAGCGGAAAAATTCGAAGACATCATTTTTCCTACATCCTTCGACCGCCTGAAGCTGATGAACGGCATAAAAGAAGCGCCCAGCCGCCATACCATCACCAATCAGCCTTATCTCATCGAAGAGCTTTCGAAGCAGGATGTGGAATACTGCCTGGTCGATCTCGGCTCGCATCTGTCCTTCAGCCTCATGGATCACTTCCTCAACGCCGACATCCCGCTGCTGGTGGCCACGCCCGAACCCACCTCCATGGAGCGCACCTACGAGTTCCTCAAAAACCTGTTTTTCCGCCTGGTGAAAAGCTCTGAAATGAAACTGGGCCTTGAGGGCCTGGTAGACAAAATAATGCTTGAGGGCCGCAAGCTGGGCGTGCGCACGCCGCACGATCTTATGGAAGTGGTTAAATTCTACGAAACGCGCGACGGCGAAAAGCTGGTGGCGAAAATCCGCGAATTCAAACTCTACATCGTTCTCAATCAGGTCAAGTCGAAGGCCGAAGCCAGCTGGGGCAACGGCGTAGTGTCGCTCTGCCAGCGCTATTTCGGCCTGCCGGTCGAATACCTGGGCAGCATCGTTTTCGATTCGGTGGTGGGAAACTCCGTGCGCCGCCGCGAAGCCCTGCATGTTTCGCACTCGAACTCCGACGTGGCCAAAGACCTGGAACGGCTGGTGCATCGCATCTCGTCCCAGAAGAACATAAGCAGGAAGGATTAACGCAATGAACATGGAAGAAACCAGACTTGCGAAGATTCTGATTCCGAACTACTACGAACTGCTGGATATCGGCCTTACCGCCGATGAAGACGAGATAAGGCGCGCATACCAGAACGCCAAGCAGCTTTACTCTAAAGATTCCCTTGCGGCATACGGCCTATACAGCGCAGCCGAACTCGAACTGATTTCAACGCGCGTCGAAGAAGCCTTCCGCATTCTGCTTACGCCGGAGAAACGCAAGGAATACAACGAAACCATGCTCTCCGGACCCGAAAAGAAAAGCGGCGGCGTCAGTTTCAAACTGCAGGCCATTGGCCGCGAGAACGAAAATTCAAACGAAAGCATCATCGACAGACCCAGATCGCAACGCGAAGAACAGCCGCCCCCAGAAGACTTCGAGTCGTTCGATGCTGAAGAAATCGACGAATTCGAAGAAGACGGCGCACCTGAAGCGGCAATTATCAATACGCTTTCGGAGGCTGCACACCACGCCGCCCCCGAACTTCCGGCGGGCCTGGAAATCAGCGGCGAACAGTTGCAGGGCATGCGCGAACAGTTGGGCATCTCGCTTGACGAAATAGCCGAAGAAACCAAAATCTCCAAAGGCAACCTGCGCTACATCGAAAACGAAGACTGGACGAAACTGCCCGCACCGGTGTACATTCGCGGCTTCCTTACCGCCTACGCCAAAGCGCTCAAAATAGACCCCAAGCGCGTCGTGTCCGACATGATGAAACGCTACGAAACTTACCGTCGCGAAAAAAACTTCGACATGTGAATTTCCGAACGGCAGCACATTTTTAAACTTCCAACCGTTTCTGCCTAAAAAATAGGCTTTCATATTTCGCGTATATCGCAAAAACGGACCACTGTCAGGGTCAAGCTTCGTCCCGACGCCCGTCTCTCGATAGCGCCCCGGAAAAACGCAGATTTCAGCCGGTCGAATTATACACAATATAAAAAATCACCCCACGCAGGAGCTTCAGCAGAAAGCCCTGACTTATAAATGAAGATTAATCTTATAAACTGTACACCACAGACCGTTTTGAAGTCAGGCAGATCAGCGACAACATTCCGCCCGATATCCGATCCAATTTTCACCGGGTTTTCTCGGCAAATTGGCAAATTTCAGACATTCAGAATACAACCGAGCACTGCCGGCCAGATCGCAGGTCTGCCTGTTTTCACCCTTCATAAATCAACCAATTGTAGGAGAATAAAATTTCCGCCCCGCAGCGGTATTCTTCCGAACCCGTTTGCACACAGGGCGGAAATGGCGGAAAAATGCATACGCAATTGAACTCGGACTTCGCACGGACAGTCCGAGTTCGTGCCGTCCCGAAAACAGCAAAGACCGACCGCAGGCTGGCGCTCATAATAAGATGTATCCAGTTTTTTCTTTTGGGGAAATTTCTCTGTCCGTCAGAAGAAAGTTCCACGGCAAATCAAAGATGCGGCGCAGAATTGCATCTCACAGCCATACACTCCGGCACGGTTCATAAAGGCATGCACAAACTCAATATTCCGCAACAAAAACCCCTTCCGACATGAACCAGAACAACCGCAGTCCGTCACACCTGCAAAAACCATAACCCAGATATGGACTGGCAAGTTCAGGATACCCGCTTCGTGTGCGCGACAATTTTCGGGCCTGTTGAAACAGGTTCTTAGTACGCACCAGAAAATCGCTTTGCCCGACAGAAACTTTAACTTTCGAAGAACAAAATATCCGGCTGGCAGCTGCTCCCCAATTCTTCCGGGGGTGGGTGGGTGGGAAATTGTTCCACGTGGAACATTGCGGGCGAAAGACCGGAAAACACCCGGAACGCCGCCAGGCAGGCTTCCTGAAATTGCCGACTGCACGGCTGGCTTTGCATCCCGCTTTATGCTATAATATATGTCGCTTTTTAATGGCGCATAGACTCAGGAGGAGAAAATGTTCCACGTGGAACAATTCAGACTGCCACAACTCTGCAACACAATTCCAACAGCCGGCCACCAACAGAAAAACCCGGCTGAACCCGCTTCCGCCGACACTGATTCAAGTGCATCGGCCGCAATCGCCCATTATCCGTCATCCGAAGCGGTGCAGACCTTCGAACAATATTATGCCCTGCTCACACGCTGGAACTCAACCTACAACCTCACAAGCATCTCAGACCCCGAAGACTTCACCCAGCTGCATATCCTCGACAGTCTGGCCGCCCTGGAGCTGATCCCGCACGGCGCTCACATATGCGACATCGGCGCAGGCGCAGGCTTCCCCGGACTGCCGCTGCGCATCGCACGGCCCGACATCTCGCTTGATCTCATAGAGTCGCGCGGCAAAAAAATTCAGTTCCTCAAAGAATGCGCGCATGCCCTCAACCTAGAAAATGTCAGGCCCTTTCACTCGCGCATGGAGGACTTCAAACCCGCGTCAAAATATGAGCGCATCGTGTCGCGCGCGACTTTTTCCAATGATAATTGGATATTCAGTGTACAACACTGGCTGTCGCAAAACGGCGCAATTCTGCTCTGGCGCTCTCTTGAACCGCAGAAAACAGGCTTTTCAGATGCGTCAAAAAGCGCGTCAAACCGCGAACCTGCGCCGCATGCGGATTTTTTTCAAAAACTTAATTGGTCTGTACGCCGTCATTACTATAAGATATCCACGCTCGCATACAGAGTCATCGAGGAGTGGCGGCCTCTGGAAACACGGGCTACTGAATAAAAAACACTCCCCGGTATCCGACATAAGCAGATTCATTGGTTACGGAGCAGTTGAGCTATGCCAAAAGGCTGGAAAATATCGGTTACAAATCAGAAGGGCGGAGTAGGCAAGACCACCACGGCGGTCAACCTGGCCGCCTGTCTGGCCGCCGCCGAGCGCCGCGTGCTGCTGGTCGATCTCGATCCGCAGGCCAACGCCTCTTCCAGTTTCTCGCGCCTGCCCGAAGAAGGCCGCCCCGACATATATAATGTATTGGTGGACGAAACACCCATCGGCGAAATCATCACCTCTAGCGCCGTCAACGGCCTCGACATCGCGCCGGCTTCCAAGCAGCTGGCCGGTGCGGAAGTGGAGCTGGTTTCCATGCTGGCCCGCGAACTGCGCCTAAAAACCGCTCTTGAGGCGGTGCGCAGCACCTACGATTACATCATCTTCGACTGTCCGCCCGCGCTGGGACTGCTTACCATAAACGCCCTGGCCGCCGCCGACTCGGTGCTCATCCCGGTGCAGACCGAATACTTCGCCCTGGAAGGCGTCGGCCGTCTCATCGACACCATCTCACGCGTGCGCCGCAGCCTCAACCCCCAGCTCGAAGTCGAAGGCGTGGTGCTGACCATGGCCGACATGCGCACCAATCTGTCGAAACAGGTTTCAGAAGAAATCTCCTCCTATTTCGGAGACAAACTCTTCAAAACCATTATCACACGCAATATCCGCCTGTCCGAGGCCCCCAGCCACGGACAGTCCATAATAGAATACGATATCGGCTCAAAAGGTTCGGAGGCTTATCTCGAATTCGCCGCCGAGCTGCTTCAACGCCATGAAGGCCGCAACATAAAGGAAAGCTGAAGCCATGTCGGAGAAAACAGTCAGACGGGCCCTCGGAAGAGGGTTGGCATCCCTTATTCCCGACTCGACGCCGCAGACGACGGCAAGTTCAGCCGTTCCGGGCGTGTCCGATCTCGATGCCGTGCGCCGTATTCCAATTCACGAAATAACGCCGCTGCCCGATCAGCCGCGCCGCAGCTTCCGTCCCGAAGAACTCGAAGAACTGGCCGCTTCCATCCGCAGAAGCGGAGTGCTGCAGCCGCTTCTGGTGCGTCGCGCCGAAAACGGCTACATGCTCATCGCCGGAGAACGCCGCCTGCGCGCCTCGCAGATGGCCGGACTCGAAAGCGTTCCGGCCCGCGTACTTGACGTCACGGAAAAAGAAGCTTACGGAATCGCCCTGGTCGAAAATCTGCAGCGCGAAGACCTC
>JAKQSH010000006.1 GCA_029570245.1 Deltaproteobacteria bacterium
AGCCCTGAACCGGAATGCGTAATAAGTTGCATAATGCGCGTCACGAGCGGATTTCGCAGACAGACGCTTTTGCGAAGAGCCCATTCGTCGAAGAGAGTTATCCGCCCCGGCATCGCATCAGACCTTTTCTTCTGAATGAAAATCCTTTACGGCTTCCAGAGGAAGCGGCGGATAAATCTGACCATGACAGGGCGGCATTGAATTATAAACGTAGTTCAGGTCGATCTGCCCCAGACGCAAACCGAAAGAACGCCTGAACCCGGCAAAGACGCCGCGCACCAGTACGTTTTCCATCTGCATCGAAAGAGCCATAACTGCAACAGACGACCCCGGCTCAATGTTTTTCAGCTCATTGCCGTAAGCCAGCGGACAAAACGCCAGCCTGTGAGAATCGGAGGCGCGACATTGCAGAAGCGGCACAACCCGCGGTTTGCCTTCGCTGTCTATATAAGCTATGAACTTCAACGACTTGAAGTTGTCGAACAACGCGCGCGAAAAATGATTCATCACTTTCGGGCCTTCTTCATGCAGACCATGCGCCGTTGCAGCGGTAAGCGCAGTGGAAATTCCGATTTTGAGCAGAGGCAGAGTTTCTTCCGCGCCGGCTTCAAGCAGATCAAGATAATGTACTGTGTTTATTCCGAAATACGTGTTGTATCTGAACATCGGCTGCCTGTTGTACGTTTCGTATTCGGAACCTTCTTTTTTCAGATGTGTCCAGTTGGCCAGCCCGCGCCACAGTCGGCGGTCCATTGTCATTATCAGCCAGCCCACTTCGCGGTTAATCTGCATATTGCGTTTGCTTTCTCCACGGCAGAATTCTCCGATGCACATATGCTTTTCGTCGATCGGCATAATGGAAGTCAGAAACGAAAGATGCGGCAGGCCATCGGCGTTTTTCGTGGCAACCAGGCCGATTTTGCCGGAAGGCGACATCGCAACGATTTCGTTTCTGTTAAATGAAACTCTGACATTCATCTGAAAATCCTTTCAGCTAACACGGTTTTACAGCTGCATTCGCAATCGGCCTGATGATTTCTGCTGTTCCATTATCAATGCGCGTTCCGCCGGACCAGCTTACAATCTGCGCATCGACACCGCTTTCCCGCGCCCATGCGGCAATTCGTTCCATATCCTGCATGCTCAACAGCGATTTTCCGGCATAACGCCACTCCAGTCCCAGCCGGGAATATTTGTCGCGGCAAAGATTGTTGAAAGCGCAAAGCTCCCAGCGCACGGCAACACCGTTAAGGTGCTCGGCGATAAAGCGTCCGATACCCTTTATGTTGTCTTCTCTTTCTGTTGCTTCAGGAATCACCGGAGTGCGAATCCACAAAACTGTCGAATTTCCATTCTGTCTGATTTTTTCAGCCAGAAGTAAAAGATTATCCAGAATTCGCCTGTTGTCCTGACCTGTAAACCGCTTGTGTTTTTCGGGGTCTATTTCTTTGATGTCGTACAGCACAAGATCACTGTGCGGCAGAAGTTTTTCGAGCGCAGCAAAGGCACACTGCCCGCAGGTGTCTATTGCGGTATGAATTCCAGCCCCCTGCAATTCCGACAGCAGCATAACCGAAAATTCAGTCTGCATGGTTACTTCACCACCCGAAAGCGTGACACCGCCGCCGGACTTCTCGAACCATGCGCGATCTTTTGCAAGCTCCGCCGCCAGCTCTGAAACGCCCCAGTTGCGCCCCAGCATTTCCAGCGCAGTCGATGGACACTCATCTGCGCAAACACCGCAGCCGTCACACCTGTCGCGGGCGATTGAAACGCCCTGCCCTTCATTAAACGACAGGACGCCTTTTCTACATGCGCCAATACACAAGCGACAGCCGATGCAGCGCGAGCCGGTCCAGTGAAGCTGCGGCCTGGGCGAAATGCTTTCTGGGTTGTGACACCAGATGCACGAAAGCGGGCAGCCTTTAAGAAAAACAGTGCTTCTTATGCCAGGACCATCTTCGGTTGACATACGCTGAATTTCCAGTACCAGACCCGAAAGCTCTTCATCGGTTTTATTCATGGATGCTCCTAAAATTTTCCGTGACTGACACGCGCGATAACCTCATCCTGCAACTCGCGTCCGATGCTGGTGAAGTATGCGTTGTAACCAGTGACTCTTACAAGCAGGTGACGATAATCACGCGGATGCTTCTGTGCTTCGCGCAACATATCCGGGTCCAGCATGTTTATCTGCAGTGCCGTTCCACCGTTTTCACAATATCCGCGCAGGAAAGCCTTGAATTTTTCGCGGTGCTCACCGTCTTTAAGAATGGAAGGATTGAAAGTTATTGTATGGCTTGCTCCGTTCGGGAGAAGGTTTACGTAGTCGTCCCACTCTCCTTCCGCCGAGCGCCCGCCCAACGCTTTTCCGACCGAATTTGAATTCGAAGTCGGACCGTTAATATCGGCGCCGTTTGAAGGACAGATGGCGTTGGAAAGAAACTGACCGCGTGGGCGCCCATCCGGGCTGGCAGCCATTACATAACCGTCTCCCGCCCAGTAATTCCAGCTCAGCATGCCGGGGCGATACTGGCGCCCGGTGGCGACCGTTTTGTGTTTCCAGCATTCATCGCACCACAGGCGCATCACACGCAAAGCCATTTCATCGGCTTCGTCGTCGTCACGCCCGTATTTTGGAGCTTTGTTTTTAGCCAGAGCATGAAGAACATCATGGCCCTGCCAGTTGTCGCGCAAGGCCTGAATCAGTTCGGCCATGCTGCACGCCTTGCGGTCGAAAACCAGATACTTTATGGCCAGCAGGGAATCGACCGCAGTCGCAAACGTTACCGCTTCAAGCGTTGTGAAACTTATTTCAGCGCCGCCTTCTGTAACATCCATGCCCTTCTCCGCACATCCTTTAACAAAGTTCGAAAGATACGGAGTCGGGAAAAAGTCGCGCCGGACTTCCTCTGATTTTTCGTGAATTTCCACACAGTGTTTTACGATGTACGCAGTCTGCCTGGCGTATGCATCAAAAAACTGTTCAAAGTTGTCGAACGAGGTGGCATCACCTGTTTCCGGGCCGTCCTGAGTAATCGGGCGTTTTGCACCTGTCACGGGGTCTTCCGCCGGAACTAGGTCACGCCCACCTGTAAGAGCGAGTTCCACCGCCTTCAATAGATTGAGATTGTTGTCAACGGTGCCTGAACGATCATTGCCGACCATTGTATTTTCGAGACATCCTACCGGCGCGTAATCATGGACGTTTTTTTCATTTATCAGATGAGTGATTCCGGCACGCCGGGCTTCGAGCATCATTCCGGCCATAGAACGTTCATCAAAATTCAGCAGGAACGGCGCCCCCTGGCTGGACGAAATCATATCGACTATACGACTGAGCAGTTCCTCCGGTGAATTACGGTGAAGGCGCACGTTCGGCTTCGGCTCCAGAATTGGCGACATGTCGTCGATAACATCCAGAAAAACATATGTAAGCTCGTTTGTCATGTCCCGCCCCTCCGGACCCAGCCCGGAAAGAGTCAGCAACTGCCCGAATCCTGCGGTTATGCCCTGATTTCCGGTGCGGATGTTCGCATCGTATGCAGTATTTGCATGAACCCAGAAACACTTCAGAATTTCTTTTCCGAATTCAGGCGACATACCGTCTGATATTGATCTGCGCCAATACGGCAGCAGATATTGATCGACACGCCCGAAAGAAATTCCCGGACCGGGATAATTCTCGTCGCTCATAATCAGCATATGGTTCAACCACAGCGCCTGTACGGCTTCCCACCATGTTTCGGGAGGATTCCATGGAACCCGTTCAAGATTGGCGGCCATGCCTTCGAGTTCTTTTCGCCGTTCCGTGTCTGCTTCACTCTGAGCCAGATCGCGACAGAGACTTGCATATTCTGCTGCAAGATCGCGCGCCATTGTGGCCGAAGTCATCATTGCCCGCAATTGTGCGCCGCGCCGCCCTTTTTTATCCACAGGTGAAAGACGAGAGTATTGCTCTTCCAACTCGGCATACACGCCCTTCCATCCGAGCTTGAGAATGCGTTCGTGACCGGGAACCAGATGGCCGCTGGTGGCTCCGCAGTTGCCGTAACCGTGCTCGTGAAACTTGATAACTGCTGCCCGTGCGCCGTTTTTGCCGAGAAGACGGCGGTCTAAATGTTTCTGTTCCGACTCGGTCAGACACATGGAAGTCTGCACATTGAAGCGCGCTCCGGCGATAAGATCACCAGGCAGGATTTCTTTGGGAACATACTTCACCATTACTTCTTTCACAAACCAGGCTCGCCGCTCCGGGATGCTCCATGTCCAGAAGTCAGAATGAAGTGCAACCGCTCGCGCCGCCTGCCGGTACGAACCGCGCAGAGTCTGCATAAGAGTGTAGACCTCCGGTACGATGTAGTATGTCATTTCATTGAACTGCACATCCCATGGAGTACCGGTCGTCCAGCAGGTGAATTCGTTGTTCCAGCTGCGCTCCGCACCTTTGAAATAATAATCACGCAGCCATTTTATGCGAGGAGAAAGGTTGCCTGCACCCTTTATATAATGACTGCGGTTTTCGGGGGCTGTTGCGATGTTCATTTTTCCTCCTTGCGGTATTCCGAATTTTCGGAAGGAAAACTCCGATACAGATATTCGCGACCATGACGGATGAGTATCCGCATTGTTTCAGACGCGGTTTCAACATCCTTTTCTTTTACAGCTTCAAATAGTTGCGAGTGATATCCGAGAACTTCCTTTAAAACTTTCCGATTGCTGTAAAACAGTTCTGAAAGATTTATTATTACCGATTTGAAAGAGTTAAGCAGAAGCGGATAAACCATGTTGCCGCTGGCCATCGCCAGCAGATGATGAAATTTGAAGTCTGCTTCGGCAAGTTCTTCTGCGGGCAATCTGAAGTTCAGTCTCTCTATAAGAAGCTGTTTTCTCAGGGCAAACAGCTGTTCGCGACTGCGAAGCGTAGCAGCCAGGCGTGCGATTTCGACTTCAAGCAGTTCTCGCATATCGAGCAGCGAGGACAGCAGTGTCGGCTCTATTTCGGCAGAAGAATATTCGAGCAGCGAGTTGAGCAGCGCCACCGAACCGCTTTTGCGATAGTCATTGACCTGTGTTCCCGAACGCGGTTTCTGAGTAACAAGGCCCAGATGCGCCAGCTTCATTAAACCTTCATGCACCACCGGACGGCTGACGTTCATTCCGGCAGCAAGTTCCCGTTCCGACGGAAGACGTTCGCCAGTTTTGAGTCTGCCGGAAATAATCAGTTTCTCCATGCTTTTTACAAAAGCATCTGAAAGGCTCTGTGCCTTCTGTGGCCTGATCTGGATATCCATTAAATTCTTTCTTAACTCCGCCACTGCGTCACCATGTCAATTAATTCACGCCTGAAAATGTGGTATTACCAATGCGCTTAATTCTTTGATTTAACTGTATCATTATCAGCATTTAATTGCAAGCGGAGCAGCGCCGGTATGCAGATTTTTTCGGAATTCAAGCTGGAAGCCGTAACTGCTGAGATTGATATCGCTTATACTCCAGAAAGATGAAAACATTCGATACAGAAGGATTTCCCTCTTTCTTGACATGCCTTTGTGTGAGTGTATAGTTTTCGAAATACTTCGCTGATGTCAGCGCGTTATTATCAAAGAAAGGATTTTCGCCATGTCAGATGTTATCAGCGGCCTCAAACCAGCCCTGTTGTGGAAATATTTTTCAGCCATCTGCGCCATTCCGCATGGATCGAAAAAAGAAGCCGCATTGTGCGACTGGATAAGCAGAACTGCAAAGGAAAAAGGATTCACTGTACGAAACGACGCCACCGGAAACATCTGCATCGCCGTTCCGGCCACTCCGGGTTATGAAAATGCACCGACGGTCATTCTACAGGGGCACATCGACATGGTATGCGAAAAACGCGCCGGTTCAAGGCACGATTTCGAGCACGATCCCATCGTAATGCAGCGCGACGGAGAATGGATAAAAGCCACCGACACCACACTGGGCGCAGACAACGGAATCGGCGTGGCCGCTGCCCTGGCCTGCATGGACGACAAAGAACTGATTCACGGCCCGCTGGAACTGCTCTGCACTATCGACGAGGAAAACGGCCTTACCGGTGCAATGGGTCTTGACCCGGCCATCATCAGCGGGCGCATAATGCTTAATATGGACAGCGAAGAAGACGGCATGCTTTATGTCGGTTGCGCCGGCGGCGGAGCGCTGTTGAGCGATCTTCCAATAAAATACGAAAATCCAGACGGTAATCTGGCGCGGAAACTGATTGTTTCAGGGTTGCTCGGCGGACACTCCGGCGGAGAAATTCATCTCAATCGCGGCAATGCCATTAAAATTCTGGCGCGCACACTCAAGGCGCTGCACGATTCTATTCGCGATCTGAAACTTGCCGACCTGCGTGGTGGTTCGGCGCACAACGCCATCCCGCGCGACGCAGAAGCCGTTATTACCATGCCGGCGGTTAGCCTGTTGCAGGCCGAAGACATTCTTGCCGATCTCGAAGCCCGCTTCCGCGCAGAGTTCAAACTGGATACGGCATTGAAACTTTCGCTGGAAGCGGTAAATGCTCCCGCAAAGGTATTCAGCGACGATTCAGCCGGACGCGCAGTGCAGATGCTGCTCGGTTTCCATTCCGGCGTTTTCGCCATGAGCCGCGACATCAGCGGTCTGGTGGAGACTTCCAATTCACTGGCGACGATCTCGATCAGAGAAGACCGCCTGCACGTGCACAACAGCACACGCTCGTCGCAACCCGACGCACTTAAGGGCCTGCTGCATCAGAATCAGGCGGTTGCAATGCTGGCAGGAGCCGAAACGGAAATCAGCGACGGCTACCCCGGCTGGCAGCCCAACATGCAGTCACCCATTCTGCTGTTGCAGAAAAAACTGTATTCCAACCGCTACGGACACGAACCGAAAATCACCGCCATTCACGCCGGTCTTGAATGCGGCCTGATCGGAGAGCGTTTTTCAGACATGGACATGGTTTCCTTCGGTCCCGATATCCGCAACCCGCATTCACCGGATGAGTGCGTTCACATCGAATCGGTAGAGCGATTCTGGTTGCTGTTGAAAGATACGCTGGAAGCTGTCGCAAAGGGAGAATACCAAAAAGCCTGACCGTCCGAAGACTTCATAACAAGCTACAAAAAAACCGTCGCGTCGAAAAAGACTGCGGCGGTTTTTTGTTTTATGACGCCAGATTTTGGTTCGGCGACACACGGCAGAATATATTCGTTACGGCAGGACTGCAATGCGCCGTTCCGTGGCATTCTTCCAGCGTCCCCACTCTTCCAAACGATTAGGGTTGATTGGCGGAGGGTCGGCCCAGGCGGGAATATGCTTGATTTCGCACACATTGTCTTCATGCGTCGCAGTTGCGGAGCGCTCACCGGCAATCGCCGGGATATCCGGGCCTGAACGCTCTTTTTTCCACTGGCGGAACGAATCCCAGTTGGCGTTGTAAGCTATCAGCACACCGCCGCCGACACGGAAAGGTTCTTCAGTGTCGATTTCGTATTCGGCATTTACGCTTATATAACGGATGTTCTCGCCCACTGTTTCCGGGTAACTTATTTCTGCCGTGTTATAATGAAACACCGCTCCGGCGAAAGGCTCCAGATTCAGACTTGTCGTACCGGCATCTACCAGAGGGGCAAGCCCCGGACGCATGTCGAGCATGCCGTTATAGCTGTATGGGCCTTCATCGCGCTGTGCCCAGAACGCAGCAAGCGAGTTGTGGTGCGCCTGCATGAAACTTACGCCCAGACGGTTCTGAATAAGCTGATCCATTTCTGCCGGACTTCCGGTTTCAAGGTTGAAAATGTCGATGTAACCGTCCGTGCTTCCGCTGAGCTGCCCGGCGAGATACGTCATAAACAGATACGCCAGAACGTAATTTTCGAACTGGGCGTATGTCCAGTTGACCATGGAAAGCCCTTTGCGGATAATGTTTCGCGGATCGAAAACATAATAGTTGATATCGTCTCCGATTTCACCGTAAACCATGTGAACAGCCGATTCCGCCAGCCCCTCGTTATGATAAGTCCAGTCTTCCTCTGTAAAGCCGTGGCGTTCCTGATACAGCAGATGCTGAAATTCATGCGCAACAATGCCTGGAACACTGTCGGCACCCGAAAGAACGTTTATATGGACGATTTCCATTCCGTTTGAATGCATGCCCCACCATGCCATGGCATCTTCGTCGGAAATGGCGTTAATCGGAGAAAAATAACCGCCGAAATAGTTGCCGCCATTCAGAAAAAGAATGGTTATTCTGCCGTTTTCGTCGAGGTCCGGCGCTGCAATCAGATTTTCAGTCTCGATCGGATAAATATTGTCGTCGAATTCGTTGATTATTTTATTCAATCCGTCAACGCTGTAGCCGTCTTCAACATAAACAACGCAATGCTCGCCCACCCCGGCCCGACGCGCCTCAAGTTCTTCCATCTCGTAATATTGACTTGCAAAATTCGACACCCAGAAAACGTGTCTGTCGGCGGAGAGAAAGTCTTTGCTTAAATAAACAGATGAATCATCCGTGGCGGTAATTTCAAGAGTGTACATTAAACCGAGCTTCTGCTTTGCGGTAGCAAGCGTAACGGTGTTTGAATCCCCGTCAAAGGAAACGCCTTTAATTTCAAGCTCAGCCCCGTCTTTTCCGACAATTGAATACACCAAGCCGTTTTCTGCGAAATCGGCTTCAACCGCAATGTTGTATTCTACAAGAACGTGCTCGGCATCCACCGCTCTGACAGATTTTACGCCGAATTCTTCAGCTTCAGGTTCAAGCTCCGGCTCAGGTTCGGCATCTGCTTCTTCTGCCAGTTCCGAAAAATCCTCGTCGGCATCGCCGTCTTCTTCGATATCATCACCATCGACACCAACCTGTTCACGATTATCCGAGTCGGAATCTCCATCGGAAAAATCACTGTCACCCTTTTCCTCACCATCACCGCTGCCGTCGGAAAAACAGGAGCAGAACATAATGGAAGAAACAAGCAGAATGAGAAAAAACGCACTGAAACTCAAATACTTCATGTTAAACCTTTCAAATTCAACGAATCCCTTGACTCGAAAAGTCTACATGTTTTTATGAAAAATAAAAGCCCGATTTGTTTAATTTCACCAAAGCCGCGGGTGTTGAACTTTTGGCATGGAATGAAAGAAAAACCGGGAAGAAACATGCGCCCTTCCCGGTCAGCTGTTTATTCGCCCTCGCATTCACACTCTATTTCCCGACCAAGCAACAGGTCAAGCCTTCCAACACGCCCTTTTTCTATTCCGCCAGCCCGGATGCCGGAAATAAGCGCCAGCGCCAGCAGTTCGCTCGAAAGGGCCAGATAAGCTCCAGGCGCCCCCCAACCCATCCATAAGGCAAACAGCAGCGTCAGCGGAACCGTCAACCCCCAGGAAGTCCCGGTAGTTACGATAAGAGCGAAACGAGTGTCGCCGGCGCCGCGCAGAGCACAGAGATGCACCATCGAAAGCGCATCGAAAACCTGAAAGAAGGCGGCGAAAAGCATCAGTGTGCCGGCTATCGCTGCGACCGTCGGATCATTGGTGAACAGTGCAGCCAGCCACTCGCCGCGAATGGCGAACAACACGCCACATGCTGCCATGATTCCGCCGGCCAGAATGCGCGAAGAACGCAAGGCACGACCGGCGGCCTGCAGATCGCCTGCTCCCAGATAGCGCCCGACCAGAATTCCTCCGGCTTCACTGATACCGAAACCAGGCAGAAACGAAACCGAAACAATATTGAGAACGATCTCGCTGGCCGCCAGATGTCCGGCCCCTACACGCCCCAGAACCAGACTCATAACGGTAAAAGCAAAAACGCCCAGCATGCGCTGCATGCCCGACGGCAATCCAAGCAGCAGTGAACTCCGTATTACTTCCCACTCGGCAAGCACAGGTTTTCCGAAGTGTTGCCTGTATTTGACATAATACAGAATTGCGGTCAGCAGCTGGCATAAGATTGTAGCCAGTGCGGCGCCCGCCTCTTTCATGGCCGGAATGGGACCGAAACCGAAAATAAACAGTGCATTCAGCGCAATATTCAACAGGTTTGCGATAATGTTGACCCACATACGGGTTTTAGAATCGCCGATTCCCTGAATTCCGGCCAGCAGTCCCATGCCAAGCATGGCGAAGGGCATTCCCAGAACACGCACTTGCAGATATCCAGACATTCTGTCGATAATGGCCGGATCACTTACGATGCTTTCAGTAAGAGGCAAGTACAACAAATACATCAACACGCCGGAAACGACGCCGGAAACCGCCCCGATGATTATTCCAGCCGAAGCGGCACTGCGTTTGCGCTCGGCATCACCGGCGCCATCGGCAGCCGAAACAAGGCTCTGGGGGCCGGAAACCAGCCCGATGAAGAATGACATGAAGAAAAATGCCAGGGTAGTCGCCAGTCCGACACCGGCGACATAATCGGTGCCGAGCATACCCATGAACAGAATATCCGTCACACTCATCAGAGTGAATGACAACATTCCGACCGCCATCGGCCATGCCATCGCCGCCACTTCCCTTTTCCCACCCTTGATAAACATCTTATTACTTCCTTTCAGTTCGAACATTTATTACCCGCGCCCGAACTGCAAAAATGCGACAAAAAAAGGCCGGTTCGCGCTCGCGAACCGGCCTTTTTGAAGGCAAAAAATTCTAAAGCGCTAAACCGCAGGCACGTATGCACCTCCTACAGTGGTAAAATCAATTGCAGATACTGAATACATTCTCATTTAGCGCTCCTTCGAATTCAAGTTACTATAAGCTGTTACACCCTATTAATTATTCTGTCAATATTTTTTTGAGCCGTTTTTTTGTATTTCCTGTGCAGGCACACTTTTCATTCAGCGAAACACCCACGCATAATAGCTCCCTGCGATGTCGCAACAGCACCAACCAGCTGTTTATACTGCGCTTACGCTATTATCTATTTATTTTATAGACATGCTTGACTATTCAGAAACAGGCACAATATTAATATATAAAGATGCGGAAATAAGGGGCCGCGAACTTCAGAAGTGAGGACAGCACAGGGCGGTGAGTTCATAATTCGACGATGACAGACAAAGTTTTTTCTCTCTTTTCTTTCTCCAGACAAACAGGGAGCCATCAAGGCTCCCTGTTGTCGTTTATTATAGCGACAAAAAGCGTCTGAAAAGGATTAAGGCAAGAGGAAATCAGCTTTCAATGCTGCGTGATCTGAGCCGCCAAGGCCGAAGCTGGGGCCGCGCACCGATTCGGCTGTTCCGCTGACGTATGCGCCTGATGATTCAGTGGCAACAAACAGATGGTCTATTGCCTGCAATGAACCATTGTAGCGATAAGTCGCGGCCAGATTGTTGGATAACTCGGAGGCTACACGATGCAGCTTGCCGTTTTTCTCAAGTTCGTTAATCGGATTTGAACCCGGCGTGTCATTCAGATCACCTCCGAAAATTATCAGAGCATCCTCATTCTCGGAGGCGACTTCAGTAATTATATCGTAAGCACCAGCTGCTTCCGCCCAGCGGCGGTCAGGGTCGTCGTCGGACTTGCTTTTAAAATGCCCAACAAATACTATGACTTTCTCCCCGTTTATCTCAAGGTGAATTTCCGGGAACTCTCGCGTGAAATAATAAGTGGGGGAAGTTGTTCCCGGCTTGTGCAGCGGTTCATCGCCGTGATTGATGCGCCGGATGAATTCGCCTTTTGCCAGCAACGCGACATCAATAGAAGCGTCATAACCTGTTTCAGCGACAATCGAAACAGTATATTCATCGCCAAGCTCGTCATTAACAGCATCCAGGCAGGGTTGTTTCTCGAATTCCTGAAAAAGCACAATATCAACATCCATATCGCGAACGGCATCCGCGATCTGTGCGGCGCGGGCGGTGAATTCGGCATTGGAAAGCTGCTCTTCCCAGTCGCCGGAGCCGCACGAGCCGGAATCGCAAACCGTGTCAAAGAAACGACGGACATTGAATGTTGCCACTGATATTGAATTGTCTATGTGACCATCATCATCACAATCGGCGTCGTTCTCGGCGCAATCGGCACATTCGGGATCATTATCGGAATCGCAGATTTCCTCATCGCGATCGAACAGCGATTCGCAATCATTGTCGCTGGAAATCTCATGTGTTTCAGCGTCGGCCTCGCAGACACCGTCGTTATCAAATTCGGAGTTGTTGTCGTTTTCATCTCCGTCAAGATCGGAATCTTCTGTATTTTCGGAATCCGCGTCGCCGTCGGCGTTGTCAATATCCACGATATACGGAGAGCCTGAACTTCCACAGGCAACAGACAGCAGGCAAGTAGAGATGAAAATCAGCAATAACAAAGTATTCTTCATGGCTTATCTCCTGAAATTGAATTCGCACAAAACATATTTATTAATTATATCCTGCCGCAATGGATATTGAAACAGACAAAATATGTGTGTAAAATTACAATAATAGATAATTGCAATTACACTCATTGAAGTCATTCAATTAAAAGTTGCATTTTCTGGATTTATTTGGGTTTCAGACATTAAGAGCTTGTTCAAGCTGTGTTAAATATGTTGCATTAAAAAAGATTAATTCGACAATATTGCAACTCTCTTCTATTCAATTAGACGAATTGATTTTGCTTGAATGATACGGACAGAATCAAAACCGGTTGGAAAGAGAGGCCAGATGTTTTCGTCGAGATGTATTCCTTTGACATTATTTGTCTTTTTGTTCATTTGCCTGCCTTGGGCATCCGGCGCTGTATTTGCCGAAGGCGCTTCTACAGAGCCGGAGCTGGCTCCGGTTGGGCCTGAAACTGCGCCACAACCTTCCGAAACCTCACAGTCGCAAACTGAAGCAGTTGAAGAAAAAGGCGAAGCTCCAGTTGCAGAAGAAAAAATAAATGAAAATAAAGCGGAGCAGGAGCCGGAAGCGGCTATGGGCGAGATGGTCGTCACCGCCGCCCGGCGGGAGTCTTCATGGAAAGATGCGCCGGTAATGGTTACTGTTATTGAGAAAGAGGAGATAGAAAGAGCGCCGGAGAAAACCATAGACGACTTTCTGAAACGCGTTCCCAGCGTGTCTTACTCCAGAATCCACGCTGCAGAATGTGGGCCGGGCCGGGATATAACCTTGCGCGGAATACAGGATCAGAAGCGCACGCTGATTCTTGTTGACGGCATTCCGGTAAACGACGGCGTAACGGGCGCCGTGAACTGGTCGATGATTCCCAAAGAAGCGGTTGAACGCATCGAAATCGTACGAGGCCCGATGTCGGCACTTTATGGCTCAGGCGCGATGGGCGGAGTGATAAACATTATCACGAAGAAACCAGTAAACAACAACGAAACACTGATCAAAGCCGGGTACGGCAGCCTCAACACTTACTCGGCGACACTGGTGCAGGGTGGAATGTTCGAAAAAGGCGGGTATTTCATCGGCGGCAACCTCTATAAAAGCGACG
>JAKQSH010000008.1 GCA_029570245.1 Deltaproteobacteria bacterium
CTGGCGGGCGGCGTAAACATGGCTGAAAAAAAGGGCGCAAGGGAAGCGCTGCTGCTTATGGAACAGCAGAAAGCTTTCGTGGTCAACGTGCCGGGACGCAAGGTAATCACTGTTATGGACCAGGAAGGCATGCGGGAGAAGATGTTTACCAATATAGACAGCGCCATACTGCTGTCGAAGAAGTGATCCTTTTTCATAACAGAGGGCCGGCCCTCCCGCTGGAGGAGGCTCTCCTGAGAAAACCGCAGCCGCAGCCTGCGGTAACATCAAGGAGGTATTGATATGGCTTTATATTCGGCACTGTATTCGGGTCTTTCGGGTCTTGAAACCAACAGCCTTCTCATGTCGGTAATAGGCGACAACCTCGCCAATCTCAACACCATCGGCTTCAAGAAGAGCCGTGCCAACTTTCAGGATATGCTGGGCTTTCCAGTAATCGGCCAGGGCACCGAAACCTACGTCGGACGCGGCGCAATGGTGGACAACATCGAACAGGTCTATTCTCAGGGTTCATTTGTCAGCACCGGAAACGGACTCGATCTGGCAATTACCGGAAAAGGATTCTTTGTAGTGCGCGGCTCTGCGGCGGGCCAGAACGGCAACTTCTACACCCGCGACGGCCAGTTCAGTGTTGATTCCAACGGAAATCTCACCAGCGTCAGCGGCATGATAGTCCAGGGCTACATGGCCAACAATTCCGGCGATATTTCTTCTGTACTGGGCGACCTGAATTTCTCTTCTGCCCGCGCTCAGGCAAAGTCCACAGGCGAAATCGAACTTTTCGCCAACCTGAATTCCGAAGAAACCGCAATTCCTGGCGGCTTCAACCTGGCCGACATAGAAGGGACTTCGCATCACTCGGCCACCATCAACGTTTACGACTCACTGGGCGCTTCACACAAGGTAACGGTTTACTTCACCAAGACGGCGGACAACGCCTGGTCGTGGAACGCAGTTGTGGACGGCGGAGAACTTACCGGCGGTACAGCCGGAACGCCGGAAATACGCGCATCCGGCACCATGACCTTCGATTCGGAAGGCCGTCTGGACGCCGTAACGGAAACCGCCAACGATTTTGACTTTGTAGGCGGAGCGGTGCAGAACCAGACCATCAGCTTCAATTTCGGTGATCCGATAGCCGCCGGAGGAACCGGACTGGCCGGCAGTACGCAGGCCGCTGCAACCTACAATACCAGTTTCCAGAGCCAGGACGGCTATGCAGCGGGAGAACTGGTTTCCATAATCGTTGACGCCGATGGCGTCATTACCGGCACATTCTCGAACGGCGAAAAACGCACCATGGGCCAGCTCGCTATTGCGGACTTCAAAGGTTCGGGGCTGAACCGTCTGGGCGGCAATATCTTCGCCGCCACCAACGAATCCGGCGAAGCCATGATAGGCGGCGCCAATTCAGGCGGTCGCGGATCGGTCAACTCGAAAGTGCTGGAATCTTCCAACGTGGACCTGAGTTCCGAATTCGGAAACATGATAATCACGCAGCGCGCCTTCCAGGCCAATTCGCGCACAATAACAACCGTAGACTCAATGATGAGCGAACTCATCAACCTCAAGAGATAAGCGAAGTATGAACTGAATACAAAAGGCGGAGCGTAGGGCTCCGCCTTTTACTTATATCGCAGTTGAAGCCCCGGCTGCGCCTTCATCCAGATCGACTTTTACGCGCATGTCACAAGCTGTCAGAACCGCGCATGCAAACAGCAGAAACGCCACAATATCTGCATTTGCTTTCATCCCGCAACCTTCTTCATCCAGCCTGTAAAGATATAATCACGCATTAATGCCACCAGACATTGCTGTCGCATGCAATCCAATTACATGGCATTGTTTTCACTAGTGTTTACCGTGATGGCAACATTCTGCCAGCATATATTCTTTATATTCGTTTTATTCTGGAACTGTAAATTGAACGGTGCGTGATGGAAATCCGGCGCGCCTGCGGCGCGCCGGATTGAATATGCAACAACCCTGTTTAAGGTTGTTTATCTGCCGGAATAAAGTGTGGATGTTATTTTGTATACGCCCAGTGTGTAGGAGTCGGCGTTGTCGTTTCTGCCGGAAACTCTGAAGCGCAGACGGTGGCTGCCATATGAGAGACAGACCGGCTTGAAGATGCTGTAATTCGAAGGAAGAACGGTGTCATAGGAGCCGGTTGAGGACACATGCAGGTCGATAACGGTACTGCCGTCCTGCATCTGCAGCGGCTCTTCTGAGTCGTCCAGATAAACTTCCGTCATTCCCCAGCCGACGCCTTTGACGCACTTAATAAGGATAGAATACATATAGGTGGTGTCTATATCCAGCGCCAGAACCAGTTCGTGTCCGACTTCGGTGCCGTCCAGACGGGCGTACCAGGAGGTTTCCGTGAAAGAAGGATTGTTGCTCTCTACCAGGCTGGCCGCTTCTGAAGGCGTTGATTCCTCCTTGATGAAGCCGTCTTTGGCAAGCAGACTCCAGGCGGTTTCCGGTGTTTCGGTGATGTCGCACAAAGGAGCTTCCTCTTCCGGCTCTGTTTCGATCTCAGGTTCGGCGTCTCCGTCCGGCAAATCTTCCGTATCTCCGTCGGAGTCGTCGCCGTCGCTTTCCACTTCGATTTCACTTTCCGCATCATCGTTTTCGGAGCCGTCGCCGTCGGCGCTCTCGGTGTCTCCGTCGCTTTCGGCGGATTCGCCATCGGTCGCTTCAACATCGCCGTCGGAGTCGCCGTCAGAAGGCGGAACATATTCTTCACCATCTATATAGAGGAGTGCGTCAAATGTGACAGAAGCGGTATTGCAGGATATTACGTAGCTGTAAAAATGTTTTTCGGCAGTGGAGAATTCGTAGCGGAAATCATAAAGCTTTCCGTTGGCATCGGTCATGCGCAGCAAAAAAGTCCGTGTTCCGATCTCGTCGTTTGCACCGTTCTGAAACATGTGAATCATGCGGCGGTGCTGCTCGTTGGGGTTGCCGGAATACAGCAGTTGCAGGGCTTCCTGATCTCCACTGGGACCGGCCTTGACGACTTCGTACCATTCGCCGCGCGGGAACCAGTTGCATTCCTCCGGCACAGACAGCGCAAAAACATTGTCTGCCAGATCGAGCGCCAGGAAGGGCTTGGGTGTCACTTCGTCGCAGGTTGCGGTGTATGTGGCCGCCGCACCCCAGGAGCTGTCAAGACGGGTGTCATATTTGTAGGCATCGGCGCCGTTCAGCGTAATGACGGTCTGCTGTTCTCCGGCTGGAAAATCTTCGAGAACCGCTTTTGCCTGAGAAGCTGAGAAATCACCAGAAAAAGCCCGGCTGTAGGGAGCTTTAAATTCAAGCAGATAATCATTTATGGAAGAACATGAAGCGTCCAGTCTGAAAGCGACATTGTAGCCATCCTTTCCGCCCGACCCGGAATCACAGGCGACCAGACATGAAATCGTAAGCATGATCAGCAGCAAAGCCGGAACAACAGTTCCACGGGCCCATAAAAACATGTTCGTCTCCGTTTCTCCTGAAGAATCGAATATATTTATATATGTTATCCGCAGCCGGGCTGCACGTCAAGCGTCGGCTCTCAAGGCCCTGAGCAGTCCCCGGTTTGCAAAAACACCTCCGG
>JAKQSH010000013.1 GCA_029570245.1 Deltaproteobacteria bacterium
CAGGTCTACCGAGTCAATCCCGGCGTCGAAGCTGTTGTTGCTGTTGCTGTCCAGCCAGTTGAAATCTCCGCCGTCCGGCCTGAAAAACGCCGGATGAAAAATATCGATGCGCGAATCGTCGATGCAGATTGTGACGCCTTCGCCGGTTATGGCTTTGCCGTTTTCGTCCACGTAATTTTCGTATGCCTGATCTATGCCGTTTGACACCCGCGCCTGATCCATTGGGCGTACCATACGGCTGATTGCAAATTCTATCCGTTCAACATATTTCAATCCGGCGATTTTTTCGAGGTCCGTCAGTTGCACCGAACCGCTCAGAATCCGTCCGACTGCCAGCCATTTGCCGCCGCTTGTGAGCGGCTTGAATCCGGCACCTGAAAGCTCCTTCATCGCACTGGAATTCAGTTCCGACGCCAGTTTGATTGAAACTGGCGTCGCACCGTTTTTGTTTGTCGAATATTTTTTTATTTCCGGTGTCTGAATCAGCAGTCTGGCGTCAATTTTCGACTTCCAGCCGGCAGGCGTTGTTGCCGCCTGGACGGAAGCGCCGGACATTGCGATTGCAAGAATAAGCATGAAAATCAGGTTCTTTGCAGCTTTCATTTTATTTATCTCACTGTTTCTGAGCGCACAACTCTTCCTTCGGTGTTGTCTGCGGACAACACCACTCCTTAACGTCAGTTCAGATGCATCTTCAGATTAAGACGTTATTCAGTCGATTCGATAATTTCTCTGGAGAACAGACGATTCTGCGGTTCTGTCAGACCAGAATCCTTCTCTCGTTGGTATGAATTTTGTCTCTGTCGTCGGGATTGCCTTCCTCAGTGCTTTTGGTGAGGATGCGTCTCTCGTTGGTATTTATTTTGTCGTTGCCGTCAGGGTTGCCTTCCTCATTGGAGGAACCTTTTGATATGGCGTTTTCGAAGCTTGCAGGCGTCAGTGTGTAGGAGAGCAACATTACAAACGCAATGACGACCGCCAGAGAAACTGTCAACAGCAATAAGAATCTCTTTTTCATTTCGAACCTCCCACGGCTCTTTTCTTCTCGGCGGACTTGTCGCCGTAATCCGCCTTTGTAAGAGGGAACAACGCCATGACCAGCTGATAAACCTGATCCGGCCTATTATCATCATCCACTATATGTCGAACTTCTGCAATGAAACTTTTATATCTTTCGATAATTTTTCGATATGAGTCTTCTGAAATGGCCATTGTCAGACCGCCCAGGTGGCGCACCGCCGAAGCCTGCATCATGGATGCCGAGGCTCTGGAGAAGGTCTGTTCGTAAAATGTTCTTAATGCCACCGACTTCAACCCGTCTCCGGTAACCTGATGAATATGGCTCGGAATAAGATGGCCTTTTTCATCTCTGCGCACAAGCCCAAGGCGCAGCAGTTTGCTGATTGCTTCCTTGATCTGGCGCGGTGGAGCCTCAATCGGCATTCTTTCTGCTATCCATTGCGGGTCTTCCTTGAAATCCGGGAAGCTGACGAGTTCGCGCAAGGTCAGGGTCAGCTGATCGGACAGATAGTCGAAGTGGTCGAGTTCCAGCTGGTGAACGTCAAGAAACTTGCGTCTGCGGCGCAGTTCGTCCAGCGCTGCCTGCTGTTCGACTGTGCTTTTGGCCTGGCCGTAGCGAACGAGCGTCACGAAAAAAGCCGCTTCTTCATCCGCCAGTCCGATTGCAGTCCCTATTTTTCCGG
>JAKQSH010000014.1 GCA_029570245.1 Deltaproteobacteria bacterium
CCATAATGTCAATATGCCGTTTTTTTCGAAGCACTGCGGATAAGATTGAAGAGGTACAAATGAACGCTCTTACCAAAGCCAAGCTTCTGCTGCACATTATGAGATGGCGCGCCACATGGGCGAAACGCAATATCGACCTGGAGCCGCCGAAGTTTCTGAAAAACAACCCCAAATTCATCACGGCCCGTGAGTTCGCCAGACGCATCCCCGACGGCAGCGTCTGTTTCTCGTCCGGCATGGCGGCCAACACGCGCTGTTCGATCTTTTTCTGGGCCATAAAAGAAGTTCACGCCGAAACCGGGCATCCCTGCGATCTTACATGGATTACGGTGGGCGCACAGGGCGGGCGCGGACGCGTTCCGGGCACGCTGGAAGAGATGAGCGCCCCCGGACTTATTACGCATTACATCGGCGGGCATGTAGAAACCGCCAAGGCGCTGCTGAAAAACGTCGATAAGGGTCTGTGCGACATCCAGGTGCTGCCGCAGGGCCAGCAGACTTTCCAGCTCGAAGCCCAGGCCAGAGGCGAAGAGTGGGTTACGGCTCACACCGGCGTTGGAACTTTCCTCGATCCGCGCGTCGGAACCGGCCCGAATATTCTGGGCACGGCCAAATATGTGCTGGCCGAGCCGGAAGGCGACAATCTGCGCTATCGCATGCCTAAAATTCAGAACGCCATTTTTACCGCTCCGGCGGCTGACGAGGAAGGCAATCTCTATCTTTACAACGCCAGCATGTTCACCGAAGCCCGCGAGTCGGCTTATGCTGCGCGCGCCAACGGCGGAAAAGTTTTTGCTTCGGTGGCGATGATAGTTCCGAAAAACGAAAAAGACATCTTTATTCCCGCCGACATGGTGGATGCCATCATTTACAATCCGGCCAACGAGCAGACCGGTTCGGTGCCGCAGCGCCGCTACTGGGACATGTTCACGCTCAACAGCAGAACCGAAACCGACGAGGGCATTCAGCGCATAAATTTCATCAACTCGGTTCTAAAGCTTACGCCTGAACGCGGTCAGGCCGACGACGCCGTGGCGCGTCTGGCGGCTTCGGTGTTTACGCGGCTGGGACATCCGGGCGTTTTCGCCAACATCGGCGTGGGCATGCCCGAAGAGGTGTCGCGTCTTCTGTACGAGGGCGGTCTGGCCGGCGACATAACATTTTCGACCGAAGTAGGCGTGGTGGGCGGCATTCCGGCGCGTGGAATTTTCTTCGGTGCGGCGGTCAATCCCAAAGAAATGATCTCTTCGGCTGAAGTCTTCAAACGCTATTACAAAAGCCTCGAAATCGCCATGTTCGGGCAGCTCGAAGTTGACTCGGAGGGCAACGTCAACGTATCGCGGCGCGGCGAGGGCGCGTACAACTACGTGGGTCCGGGCGGTCTGCCCGACATCGCCGAAGCCGCGAAGACCATTCTGTTCATAGGTTCGTGGATGGCCAAAGCGCGTTTCAGCATCGTTGACGGCAAGCTCAGAATCGACAAGGCCGGTTCGCCCAAGTTCGTGGAAAAGGTCAGGGAAATCACCTTCAGCGGCAAAGAAGCGCTCAAGGCCGGCAAGACGGTGTACTACATTACCAATGTCGGCGTGTTCAAGCTCACCGAGCGCGGCATGCTGCTGGATCAGGTCATGCCCGGCATCGACATTCAGAAAGATATAATCGCCGTTACGCCCATGAAGGTTCTGCTGCCCGAAGGTCCGGTGCCGGTGGTTCCGGACAGCATTGTTACCGGACGCGGCTTCAAGCTCCACTGGGGAGCCTGAAGATTCCGCTGATTGAGCCTGCAATAAAAAATCCGCGCCTTACAGGCGCGGATTTTTTATTGCGAGATCGAGATAATGAATCATTCAGTTCATATTCAGCATTTCGTCGGCCCGTTTGCGGGCCATCTGAGCTGCGTCGTATGCGCCCATGGCCTCGTAGCATTCGGCCAGAACTACAAAGGCTTCGCGCTGGTCGGGGTGGTGGCGCAGGAGATTTTCAACCAGATTCACGGCGTCGCGCACACGTCCGAAACGCACAAGAAAGCGGGCATAATTAAGCTGATGCTGGATGACTTCCGGGACGAGCTGACATGCCAGTACATGCGCCTCTTCAGCGGCCAGAATTTCTTCGATATACTCCAGACGCCGCGCAGCTTCGGAAAGTATGACTGCCAGATCGGCGGCGGAGTCCACCGT
Organism: Deltaproteobacteria bacterium; assembly: GCA_029570245.1. Classification (GTDB taxonomy): domain Bacteria; phylum Myxococcota_A; class SURF-8; order SURF-8; family SURF-8; genus JAKQSH01. The sequence goes on from JAKQSH010000014.1 coordinate 2,181, forward strand.
GTCGGACTTGAGTTGAATGTTGAGCATGACGGTCAGGCGCCAGGTAAGCTCCATCAGCTTGTCAACCAGCCCCAGATTGATGTAGATGCGGGCCAGCATCAGAAGTCCGTCGAAGCGGCGGACTGATTTCTGCAGGAGCGGTTCCAGGTGGAGCTGTGCGCTTTCGTAGCGTTCCATGCGGCTGTACAGACGCGCCAGATGAACGGCGATTTCGGACGGGTCGTCGGAAATTTCAAGCGCTTCCAGATAAAGCTTCTCGGCGGAGGCGGAGTCTCCCAGTCCTTCGCAGGCCAGTCCCATACGCACGCGGGCTGCAAAATTCTGCGGTTCGGATTCCAGCACGCGGTTGTATAAATCGCGGGCGGTTTTGAAATCACCCGAAAGCATGGCCTGCCTGGCGCGCAGTTCGAAGAGCGCCGGACCGGATTTTCCGGCTTGCTCCATGCGCTGCAGTGCGGCTGAGGCGTCGCCGCTGCGGTGAAGTCGTGCAAAGGCTTCCACCAATGCGTCCATAAGGCTGCGCTCGTAATCCGAACGCTCCACGGCCACTTCAAGAACGTGCAGAGCCTGCGTGTACATGCCTTCGCGCCACAGCGACTCGTACATGACAAGCACCGCACGCGAGAAATCGGAGCACGAATCGAGGGCCTTCTGATACCAGGCTGAAGCTTCCTCAGGCGGACCGCAGCGCCAGATATCGACAGCCACCCGCATGAGCACATAGGCTGCCTGATTGAAAGTATACAGCGGCAGCAGTCCGGCTGAAGCGGGATCGCGTCTGTACCCTTCATGTAGTTCCATAAATCTGTCAGCAACACTGCGCAGGAGCGGGCTGTCTTTCTGCTTGTAATAAACGGCGGACAGAACAGCCTGGGCGTCCATGTCGTCCGGGTCAAGCAGCAGCGCCTTGCGGGCGAAGTGCTCCGCCGGTTGCAGATCGTTGAGAGCAACGGCTGCGGCGGCGCGGGCGTAATAGATACCTTTCCACTTCAGGCGTTCCGGGGCTTTGAGTTTTTCGATTATATCAATGGCGCGCTCGGCTGCGATTATGGTTTCACCGGGCATTTCCCACGACAGGTAGTTCAACGCCAGATTGTATATATACTTCGGATTCTGCGGGTCGCGCTGATGCTGTCCGAGCAGCATGTCGTTGATGCGCTCAAGCTTTTCCATGGCGACGCTGCGCTTGAGTCTTGTATTGTCGCGCACGATCTGAGCATCCGTAAAATCATAGTCCGCATCGAAATCGAGTTCCTCGCAGAGGGGGTCTTTATAGCGCAGAGCGGCGGAAGCGCGCAACAGACGCAGCTCGTTGCGGCGGCTTTCAAAACGCCCCTGCGCCGTCAGTGTGATATGAGTCAGCGCCACCGCGTTTTTACTGCTTGTCTTCATTATCGACAGCAGCGCCTCGTGACCGCTTCGAAGTTCCTCGTCGGCATTCATAATGAGAATCCAGTCGCCGGAGGCATAGCTTATGGACTGGTTGCGGTGCAGCGAATAATCGTTCTGCCAGGGGTGTTCGTAAACTTTTGCGCCGTAAGCGTGGGCGGATGCGGCACCGCCGTTAGTCTGAAGCGTATTGACGATTATTATTTCGTCGGCGATGTTTTTTATGGAATCGAGCGCCGTAGAAAGCTGCGCTGCGTCGTTTTCGAGTATCATGCATACGGAAAGTCGGGGTTTGCTTTCCGGCATGTCAGGCCTGCTTGCTGTTCTGGGGTTTTCCTTCCGATTCTTCACCCTTAGCCGGGAAAATTCTGTGTTTGGTGGTGTAGTTCGAATTGTGCAGCACCATCTGCAGAGCTCTGCGGTTTCGTCCGTTGATGATGATCGGTCCCAGCAGATTGGCTGTCATTTTACGGAAATCATCCTGAAGGGTGACAATAACGAAAAGAAGTATGTCCTCAGGACGGGCCAGATTGATTTTTGATACGGTTTCGTCGTCAACGTCGAAGGCATAGTCGGCTGCAAACAGCATGGGGTCGATGATTATGAAAGCGATTTCGGGATCATCTATGCACTGCAGCCATTTGAAGGGTTCCTCCTCCGGGCGGCCGAGAATAACGTAGCGTCTTTTATCCTCAAGGCCGACAAGTCCTTCGGGGAAGGTTACTATTTCTTCTTCGTTCAGTTCGACTTCACCGAATTGTCTCGTTGTTATTTTCAAGAGCAGCTCCTCCTACAAATAACCTGCCAACCTATTCCTGACCGGCCTTATCGCGTTTCTGCTTAAGAACACGCGCAGCGTCGGCAAGACCCTTCATGGGCGATTCGCTGGCTGCAAGGTTCTCTTCCCTAATTCTTTCAAAAACCTCTTCACGGTGGACCGAGACAGTACGCGGAGCGTCGATTCCGATTTTGACGTATGTCCGGCCCACTTCGAGGATTTTGATTTTGATGTGGTCGTCGATTGTTATCGACTCCCCTTCTTTTCTGTTGAGAATCAGCATCCCCTAACTCAACCTTTCATTCTTCCCAGGTCACCAGACTAGAAGGTGCCTCTCCAGCGGCGCAGGATTTCCCGTTGTTTCTGCAATGTGAACGCGATTATCTTTTCACGGTCGTAGTCACGGATTTTCGCGAACTTGCAGGCGACTTCGACTTTGAATTCCTCCGTCTGCTGGGCCGCAGGCATTTTATCTACCCGAACCACTTCTGCCAGCAACTGCACATCGTATGGTTCTTTAAGGGGCAGGCGCAGCACTACCTTCACCACCGCTCCCATCTGAAGTGCTTCGTGCGCCTGAAAACGTATTCCATTGCCGGAAATGTTGACGCGTCTGCGGAACATGCGGCTTTCGGCGGGCATAAGCATGTGCCGGCGGGAAAGCTCAATCAGACCGTCAAGCTTCTGATGGATGTTCTGAACCGCCTGAAGCAGAAAAAGCATGGCCTCCGAGGCGGCGTCGGTTTCGGCCAGTTGGCGCATTTCGACAGCGTTGAGCTGTCTAACCTGCGATACGTCGAGTTTTTGAGCGATATCGTCAAGCTCGGCCAGCGACGGGTCTTCTATAACCTTGAAGGACATTTCCAGCAGGCTGTTGATGCGCATGTATTCGCGCATGTCGTTCTGGCCCAGAGATTCCAGCTCAAGCACGTCGCCGGCGGCTTTTGTAAGAATCGTGTGCAGCAGAACTTCGTCGGCATCGAATTCTTTTACGTCGATAAGAACTTTCTGGCCGGAAGCGTTCTGGAACTGCTGCGCTCCGCCTTCGATGACGCGTACCTTGAGCGGCCTGAAACCCAGCATCTCGGCAAGGACTTCGCCCTTGCTCGTGCCGAAAGAATAGCTCAGCCTGACTTGATTCTTATCCATCTGCCTTAATCAAGACTCCCGCAAACGCCAATGATGCCGAAGTATAGCATAAAGACTGCGTAAAGATCAAGTCGCTTGAATATAATAATCGCTTCAGCGGTTTATATAATCCATGAGAGAGGGCATCATTAGTGTGCTGTTGGTCTGCAGCGTGGCCTGCAGGGCTATTTCCTGGGCTTTGTATTTAACAAGCGCTTCGGCGTAGTCTATTTCTTCCACATTCTGACGCACTTCGGCGTTCGATACCTTGAGGCGTTCGATGGCGCTGGCCGCAATGTCGGTATATACCATGCGAGAACCGATTTGCGAGGTGGCGGAGGTTATGTTGTCGGCTACAGCGTCGAGTTCATCGAAATTTTCGGTGAAGTCGTTCGGGAAATTATTGTGCAGGCTGGCCTTCATCTGGTCGATGACGGTGAAAAGATCGGTGATGCCGCTGGTGCCGCCGCCGAAGACCTCGGTGCCGGTAATATTGAGGTCGATCTTGACGCCGTTCATAACTTCAACCTGCATCACTCCGTTGTCGCCCTGATATGTTCCGTTTTCGTCGTAGGCGGCGTTGCCGGTTTTGTAGCCTGAGAAAATATAGCTGTCGTTGTGTTGCGTATTGGCCAGGGCGATAAGCTGTTCCTTGGCCAGATCGAGCTTTTCACCGAAAGTTTCCAGCTGATCGTAGCTGGTGGTTTCATTCGAAAGCGCCACGGCATCGGATTTGAGTGTGGTTATCAGATTGTACACTTCGGACAGAACCGACTCATAAACGTTGAGCTGATTGCGGGCATTGGTGGCATTGGTGGAAAATTGATCCAGGCGGCCCGTTCTTTCGTCGTTGCGCACTATGCTCTGAACAGCCAGCGGATCATCGCCTAAAGCACTGGCCTTTTTGCCTGACGAAATCATTTCGGTCAGGGTGTCGAGAGTGTTTTTACCGCGATTGATGCGGTATGTCGTCATCGAGAAGATGTTGCTGTCGGTTACTCGCATGGCTCACCTCTTATTTCAGTTCCAGAATGGTCGCCATCATGGAGTCAACGGCAGAAATCATCTTGGCCGAAGCCTCGAAAGCCCGTTGCCATTGAATAAGGCTTACCATTTCTTCATCCAGAGAAACGCCGGACACCGACTGTCGGAAGTTTTCCGACTGCAGCATGACCATTTCCTGCAATTCAACGTCTTTGTCCAGGCTGTTTATTTCGCGCGAAATGCGCCCCATCATCAGGCTGAATTCTTCTCCGAAGGTGGCGTTTCCGAAAGTGCTCTGGTCGGCCTGCATGTCGGAAATCGCCAGGGCGATGCGGTTGTCGCCCGGCAGACCGGCGCTGTCCTGTGCGGCGGCGATCAGGCTGGGATCGTCAACGATTTCCTGATTTATCGAAAGTTGTCCGGCGGCGCCCTCAACCGTGGTGATGGCGTTGAAGAAATTACGGCCCGTGCTGCCGTCCAGCGCGTAACCCGTCGAATGCAGTCCGTTTATCTGCTGGGCCAGCGTGTAGGCAAAATTGTCCAGGTCCGACATTGCGTTGGCGATATCCACTTCACGGGCGTAAAGCAGACCGGCCAGCTTGCCGCCGGAATCCTGCGCCATCTGATCGGTTACATCCAGAGGAATCGAATTGCCGTAAGTGAGTTGCAGGCCGTATGCCGAACCGGGTATGGTGCTGAATTCAGCCGCGTTTACGCCGTCAACCAGAGTATGACCCTTCCACAGCACATTAAGGTTGCCTTTGCGGTCGATGTAGGTGTTGGACGGAATGATTTCTGCCAGTTCGCGGGCTTTCAGCTCGCGCTGGTCGAGCAGCTGCGCCACGTCGCCGTTTTCCATGCCTCCGGCCTGAATGATGCGGTCGTTTAGGTCGGCGATTTCGCTTAAAAGCGTATTGGCTTCGCCGACATCGGCTTCAATGTCCATGTTGAGGTCGGAAGTGAGATTCTTGAGAGAATTATAAGTTGCGTTGATATGGTTTACCAGCACCTGCGATTTCTGAACCACGTTCTGACGCTCGGCCAGCGAATCGGCGTCACCGGCCAGACCGCTGAAAGAAGTGAAGAATTCGCCTAAAGCGGTCGAAATTCCGCGTCCTTCCAGCTCGTCGTAGGTGGCCTCTATTTGCTTTGCGACATTCTGACGGCCTTCGAGAAAGCCGTAGCGCTGTTTCTGCAATGCGGCCTGCTGATCGAGAAAGTTGTTGTATACGCGCTCTACGTTCTCGCCTTTGACGCCGACATATGCGTTGCCCCAGGCGCCGACAACGGTCTGAGGTTCCACCACCAGACGCTGACGTGTATAACCCGGTGTATTTACGTTTGAAATATTGTTGCCGACAACCTCAAGCGCCTTACGGTTGACCTGTACGCTGGAGTTGGCAAGGTGCAGTATGTCGTTGATGGTCGTCATGGCTCACCTCAGACCCGGCTGGAAAGTCGCGAAAGACCTTCGATTTCTTCGTTGACCACTCCCGACGACGAATAGGTTTCACCGTGGAAGAAGCGCCGCTTGAGGAAGGCCACCGAGCCTTTGACGCTGCGGATGGAGAATTCGATAAGATCGCGGTTGATGGTGTTGAGTTCCTGTATGGACTCTACAAGCGCGATGAATTTGGAATGCAGCCGTCGCAGGTCTTCGCTTATGGGGTCGTCGATGTGTTCGGCCATGATGGCCAGGGTGGCTTTGTCG
>JAKQSH010000033.1 GCA_029570245.1 Deltaproteobacteria bacterium
TGCCTTCCGAAAAGGTCCATGCTGCAATCGTTGTCGTCGAACTGAATTATCTCGGTCGTGTGTTTCTCAGAATCTCTGCTCAATATCAAATGCTCCATCCAATCTGAATTCAATTTGTGAAACTTATCATATATATTCAGGGAATTCAAATATATACTTCACTCCTTCCCAGCCTGAGAAGCACCCCACCCCAAAACAAACCTGAATCTACCGGAAGAAAACGCCTCACATAAAATTAAAGACAGTGTTAAGGTTGGTCGAAAGCGCCGCCCCCCAGGTCGGAAACCATGCAAGCTGCCGTATTGAGTACGTGTTGTGAAAGCCGGACAGAATTCAAGCGTCTGCCTGTTGACAGTTTTGTCGCCGATGGTATTATCTGAAAAGCTTAAGACGCAGGGGTTATGTTCTACAAATTCACTTTATATATTCATTCCCTTCCCAAGCGTTGAAATAATAATCCAGGCATTAACAGGAGCTGCAATGGAACGCCTTCCCGATCTGCTGATTCAGGAAGCCCCCTGGGCCGGACTTGTAATGGGCAATCACGCGCTGGTGCGTGCGATGATCGAAGCCGGAACAATGGTGGTCAGCACATATCCCGGCTCGCCGACGCCGGAAATCGCAGAAGCCATAACTTCGATTGCACCGGAAAAACGTCCGATGTATTTCGAGTATTCCGTCAACGAGAAAGTGGCGTCTGAAGTTGCCTTCGGCGCGGCAATAAACGGTCATCCGTCGGCAGTGTTCTTCAAGTCGGTCGGACTCAACGTAGCTTCTGACTCGGTTGTGCAGTTCGGACTGATGCACATCGAGGGTGGCCTGGTGGTGATACTGGGCGACGATCCGGGCGTAAATTCCTCACAGAACGAACAGGACAACCGTCATTTCTGCCGCATGTCTTACATTCCGATGTTCGAACCCGCCACACCCAACGAAGTTTACCTTATGTACCTCGAAGCGGCTCGTCTGGCGCAACGACGCCACATGGCGGTTTTTCTGCGTCTTACAACGCACGTCTGCCATGCCCGCGAGAAAGTCAGTTTCGGACAGTACATTCCGCAGGAATTCGACTGGAGTCCGCACTTCGACTCGTCCAAAGAAGGGCCGTATATCGCCATAACAAAAACGGTGTTTCCCATGAAGGCCCGCGCTCTGGATCGCCTTGGCCTGGTGGAAGCCGAAGGCGACGAATCGCCGGTAAATGCAGTTCTGGAACCCAACGGCGTCAGCGCTTCGCTGGGGCTGCTGCGCGGAGTAATATCGGCTTCGCTGCCGGCCATGTCGCTTATGGAAAATCTCAAAGACAGCGGCGCACAGCTGCGTCTGCTGAAACTGGGATTGAGTTATCCGCTGCCGCGCAAAAAAATTCTCGATTTTCTGCGCCGTCACGATGAAGTGCTTATCGTCGAAGAACTGGACCGCGTGATGGAGGCCGAGATCAAAATGCTGGCCTACGACAATGAAATCCACTGCGCCATTTTCTCACGCAGCGATGAGTTCCTGTCCGGCGAACTTACATCGTCCCGCACCATGCAGATACTGCGTCAGACCTGGCCGGAAATCTTCACGCCGAAACTCGGCAGACGCACAGTAGAAGCGTCGGTGGTGCCGCGCACACCGCTGATGTGTCCCGGCTGCGGACACCGTGCGGCCTTTTATGCAATCAAGAAAGCTCTTCCTGAAGGAGCAATTACAGTCGCAGACATCGGCTGTCACACCATGGGATCATTCGAGCCTTATAAAATGGGCGAAGTGATGCTGTGCATGGGAGCGTCCAGCGGCATCGGCTCCGGCCTGGCGCTTGGCAACAGAGAACGCCGGGTGTTGTCGTTCATCGGAGATTCAACTCTTTTTCACGCCGGTCTGCCGGGCATCGTCAACGCCGTTCAGTACGATCACGATTTTCTGCTGGTCGTAATGGACAACGGAATCACCGCCATGACCGGCCACCAGCTCAACGCCGGTTCGCCCGAAGGCGGAAACATTTCCATAGAAGACACGCTCAAAGCGCTGGGCGTCAAGCATATCCGCAGCATCGACTGCTACAAAAAAGACGAGCTTGGAACGGCGGTGAGAGAAGCGCTTGAAATAAAAGGCTTCAAGGTCATCATTGCGCAGCATCCCTGCATGCTGCAATTTTCGCGCAAGACCATCCGCAAGCTGGGCGAAATGCCGGGACTGATGAGCATAGATGCGGAGAAATGCGAAAAAGCTTATGAATGCAGCTCCGTTTTCGACTGCCCGTCATTCGTGCGTGGCGAAGACGGCTCGATAAGCGTGCATCGCGAATTGTGCATCGGTGACGGTTCCTGCCGACCGAGCTGTCCGCACACTGCTCTTGAGCTGAAGAAAAGAAAGGAGAGCGCCAGATGAAAGAGGCCAACATATATCTGTGCGGCGTGGGCGGACAGGGCATCGGCATGCTTTCGGAAGTGCTCATCCGGGCCTGCATGGAAGCGGGGTACGATGTCATGGGTTGCGACACGCACGGCCTGGCACAGCGCGGCGGTGTCGTTCAATCTCATCTGCGCATCGGTGAACATATTTACACGCCGCTGGTGCCGGATGGCGAAGCCGACATCGTTATTGCGCTCGAACGCCTTGAGGCCATGCGCGGTGCGCTTGAGATGCTGCGCGAAGGCGGCAGCGTCATTTATTACAACACCACTTATCAGCCGATGCGGGTACGTTCTGGAGCAATGCAGTATCCTTCTCAGAGCGACGTTGAAGAGACTGTAAAAAAACTGAACGGCAACCTGCACGCCGTCGAACTGGAAGGTCTGCCCGATCCGCGCATGCAGAACGTGGCGCTTCTGGGCCGCCTGGCAGAGCTTGAGCTTATTGAAGGCTTGAATGCAGCCGTAATCCGGAGTGTACTGAAGTCGGTTCTGCCGGAACATGTGCTGGAGAAGAATCTGGAAGTGTTCTCGCGCGCCTCAAATTCTTAAGTCCGTAATGCGCGCGCTTCGCGCGCGCATTCGACTGCTCAGGTCTGTAGAGTGCGGAAACTGATATCAAGCTGCACGTCGGGGTGCAGACTCTGTTTTACCGGACAAGTTGCGGCAGCGTTTTCGAGCTTGCGCAGAAATTCCGGGGAAAAATTACGACCAGCCGGGAAACTGATTACAAGTTCAAGCCGCCCGATACGGCGCAGCGGAGATGCCGCCATTTCCTTGCGCACCAGCGCCTGAGTCCCGCTGATGTCCACGCCGTCGCGACGCGCGATTATGCCCATAATGGTAAGGATGCACGACGCCAGAGCCGTCCCGACAAGATCGGTCGGCGAAAAATGCCGCCCAAGACCCTGGTTGTCCACCGGAGCATCTGTAATAAAAGAAGAAGCTGAAGGCCCGTGAACGCAGGAGCACAACAGATCGCCGCGATATTCGACAATAACTTCAACCGCCATTTTCGATCCTTACTTTGTTTTTGATTTTTCTCAGCAACTCACCGCAATCTTCCGAAGTAAGCGCCATGCGGACGTGGTCGCGCCATTGACCGCCGATGTTAAGGTAGCGCAGCGAATAGCCTTCGTTGCGGAACCCGAAATTGCTTATAAAGGCCAGCGATGGCGTGTTGGCCGGCTGAATGTTGGCTTCAATCCGATGCAGACGCAATTTTTCGAATGCCAGCCACAGCATCAGCGGCATGGCTTCTTTCATGCAGCCCTTGCGCATATGAGGTTCGAAGGCGTTGTAGCCCAGAAAAGCCTGCTGCAGCGAATATCGGATAATGCCTGAAAGATTGAACTGTCCCGCCAGTTGCCCGTTTTCTTTCAGACGCACCAGCATGCGGGCCTCATCCGAAAGCCAGGCGTCGAAATCTTCGGGGCGGTAAATCCAGGGCTCCAGAGCGGAACGGCTGCGGGTGAAAGCCCGGCGCACTTCCGCCAGATCGCCGGAGTCAGCACGCTGCAGAAAAACGCGCCCCTCGTCAAGAAAGAAGCGCAAACCCTTTTCGATACAGTATTTTTCGCACATGACAACCTGCCGCAGAATTCATGCTCATAAAAAGCCGCCAGGTACCGGAAAGATTCCGTCAGACATTTGTATAACATGCGTCAGCCGCGTAACTGCAAACCTTTTTGCAGCAGACTTCAACAAATGACCGACAGAATCAGACCCGGAAAGCATGATCCGTATGCATGGCGCAGCCGTATCTTATTGCGTCTGCTTGCAAATTCTTTACAGCCTGTGATATCTTTCATAAAAATAATTTGATTAAACAATATCAGGATTACATGAGCTGATGGTAGAATTTTCAATGTCACCGCTGCTGAGAAGCATGTCGATTGCATTTCTTCTGACTCTTATTTCTGCTCCACTTACTGCTGAAGAAACGTCAGCCGGTCCGGCTCAGACGCCTGCAGTTTCCGGGATAGAAGCCGATGAACAGCCTCAGTCATCGTCAGCGGCAGGAAAAATCAGCATAAAGGGCAAAAGCTTTCTCACGCTTGAAAGCGGTTTCTTCGGATTTCATCACATAAAATATACGTTGCGGGATTCCGGCGACATTTCAGACGGCGACAATAGTGAGGAAATAAATTATAAGAACCTCGGTGATTCCGACTCGTTTTTCATCGGCGATTTCTTCCGCATCGGCGGCGGAAAGGCTTTGCGGGACTGGCTGCTGGTGGGGCTTTCGGGGGGACTGGGATTTTACAGTCCCAGCGGATGGGAAACAATTGCTTTTTCGCTTACTCCATTTGTTGAATTAACGCTGCCGGAAAAGAAAATCCGCCCATTCCTCAGAACCGGCGCAGCCATGAATTTCTATCATATCGGTCAAACTGATGACGATGACTTCGCACTTGATTTTCTGATCGGCAAAGCCGTAATAGCGCCGGGCATGCGTTTTTTCATCAGCGACAGCATTTCGCTTGAAGCAACGGTCGGCCTCGCAATCGGCGGGGGGGCGCAGTTTTGCTGACGATGATTATTATTTCAGCGAGAGCGACGGCGTTTCCATAGAGCAGAATGTTTTTATTGTCGAAATGCAGTCGGCGCTTGGCTTAACCGGCTGGTTTTAGGTCGAACTGCGTGCATGAAAAAAGCGGGAACAGATATCTCCGTTCCCGCTTTTCGTTTGCGGTTTCAACCGGGTCAGAATTATTTTCCGGCCATCGCCCAGCCTGTTTTAAGCCACAATTCTACGAAAGCCGGGGCATTGGTCATACCCACGAAAAACTCGTCTTTGCTCAGGTAGAAATCGACTTCGAAATCCGGTTCATCCTTGGAGAAGGTTTGGGTGATTCCGACGTTGATGTACATCAGGTCGGCCAGAGTTCCAACCGGAATTCCGATTGATTCTTCATATCCGACATAAGTGAAGGAATACAGCGACTCGAACGAGCTTTCTTCCTTGCCGAAATTTGAGTGTACGGTAGCAGTGACGTTGAACTGTGTTCCGGCGGGCTGGTTGAGATCGATTCCGATCGGATCATCGAACCACTCCTGAATGGCAGGGCCGCTGGTGTTGGTTATGCTGAAGCCTTCAATACCTTTGCAGGTCGGATTCCAGGGCACGCTGTTGTCGAAATAAACAATCATACCGTCGTTGCCCGGTTCGGGTGTGCCGACGATGAAACGACTGAAGTTTCCGCCCTTCCATTCAACCGGCGTATAGTCAACATAGGCAACCAGGTCTGTTGTGGCTGAGCCGAAAGTGATGACTTCATATGTGGCCTGTTCTCCGGCAGCCGGCCAGATGTCTTCCCAGGTAGCACCAGACCAG
>JAKQSH010000066.1 GCA_029570245.1 Deltaproteobacteria bacterium
AAGGTCCTGGTCGAGTTTGTCAACTTCGCGCTTATAATTGGAAAGGTCTTCCACCATCTTGCGCTTGGTCTCCATCTCATTCTGGATATTCTGAATGCTGTTCTTGATTTCGTCCTGCCTGGATTTCTCAGGAGACAACACAAGGACATAAAAAAGTCCTATTATGACCACCACGATCAGAATCATCGAAACGATTTTCTGAAACAGCGGTATTTTTCCGAAACGATCGAGCAGATCACTCATCGTAATGCTCCTGAATCTCAGCCTTGCGGCAGATTAAATTCGCATGTGATTTCGAACTGCATCACCAGCGCGCCTGTAGCCTCTTTTTCGGCAACCTGATTGATGACAATCAACTCCACTTTATTGAAAAACGGAGATGATTCGAGGTTTTTCATAAAGATCGCGACCTCTTTGTGGTCAGTCGATTTTCCAGAAAAATGCATCATGTTCTGCATCTGGCTTATGTTGGTCAGCCAGACACGCTTTGGAATAATTGTGCTTATTTCATCAAGAATGCGAACCGGCCCGATCTTCTGCTTTTTGAGCATCTCAATGATGTCGAGCTTTTTCTTCAGTTCGTCTTTTTTTGCCTGGATTGTGTTGATATCGCCAATAATGCCCTCAAGGCGCTTCATTTCCTCGCTTACCTGAGCTTTCTGCTGCTCAAGCACGCTGACCTTGTCGGCCTCCGAAGAATAAACGGAGTAAAGCATTATACCAACAGCCGCCAGAACACCGGCAAATATGATAAGCTGCTGCTGGGTTGAACCGCGCTTGCGCGTCTTTTTAGTCGGTAGAAGGTTTATTTTAATCATCAGTCTTCAAACCTCCTGAGTCCAAGCCCTACCGCAACCGCAGCCATGGGCGCAACGTTGCGGATAAACTCAACATCAAAAATTTTCGGATTTATTTTGATGTTTCTGAATGGGTCCATCAACTCAACCGGAATGGAAACCCGGCTTTCGAGTATGCTTCTGAGAGTGGAAAGCTTGGAGGTTCCACCACACAGATAAAGCTTGTCGATATCGCCTTCCTGATTGGTGGCCTGATAGAATTCGAGGGAGCGGCGGATTTCAGACGACAGACTGTCGGCCACCTCCTGAATTACGCTTTCGACCTCCTGAGGAATAACCGAATCCGCATCAAGACCGGCGTCTCCACCGAGCTTGAGGTCTTCGGCTTCTTCGTATGACAGCCCAAGCTGCTTTTGAATTTCTTCGGTGAACTGGTTCCCGCCGATGGTTATGTCGCGAGTGAACGCAGTAACCCGGTTTGCAATAACTACAATGTTGGTGACGCTGGCACCGACGTTTACCAGCGCTATGGTCTGATCCGGCGGAATCGGATAGTTGGCTTCAAAGGCGTTCGCCACCGAGAAGGCATCGACATCTACAATGGTGGATTTAAGGCCGGCCTCGGAAGCTACAGCGGTAAAGTCGTAAATAAGGTCTTTCTTGGCCGCGACAAGAAGAACGTCCATCTGGCCCTGTTCGGTGCTGGTGGGATTGAGAATCTGAACGTCCACATTCACATCGTTTATGTCGAAGGGAATGTACTGTTCCGCTTCCCACTGAATAGAGTTCTCAAGTTCGGCCTTGGTCATTTGAGGCAGGGAGATTTTTTTGATGATTACGCTGTGACCGGATACGCTGAGAGCGCATTCTTTGGTTTTTATGCCCTGCGACTGAACAAGACGCCTGATCGCCTCGACCACGGCGCCGGAGTTCATAAGCGAACTGTCAACGATGGTCTGAGGCGGCAGCGGCGCAATGCCGAAATTGAGCAGCTCATATCCACGCTTCGTCTTCCGCAGGTTTATAACCTTTACGGAACTTGAGCCGATATCCAACCCTATGAGTGTCTTGGCCATAAGAGCCTCTCGATTACTTGTTTCTCATATCAAATTTGCCACTGGGCAATTCACGAGAATTTTCCATTTCCATTTCGTGTGCAAGCATGTCCCCGAAAACCTTATCCTGATCTTCGAGCGAGAGTCCGAGTCCGAAGAGAATCTTGCGCATGGTATCCACGCGACACGGCATTCCCTTTTCAACTCTGTCGATGGTAAGCGCGGAAACACCGGCGCGTCTGGCCAGCTCGGCCTTGCTCATCAACAGTCTCTCACGAATTTTCCTGACGTTATTACTCATCTCAATAGGCCCCTCTTTTTAATGCCCGGCTTAAAAATTCATAATCAATACACCAACCCCACCAAGAAGGATTTTGCAGGTTGACCTATTTATATCAAAAAACCCTCCAATTTGTCAAGAGCTTTCCAACAATTTAACTAAATTATGCATAATTATGCTTCATTTAAGCTTTCAATATGCAAAACAGGCAAAAAATCATCGTGAGGTATCTTTTATACAACAAACGCCGGAAAATGGCCAGACAAATCCCCGGAGTGCTCGTCCCGGAGAAAAAAATCTTTTTTTACAATTATTCTTGACATTCAAGCTCAATGCCTTTATACCCTTCGCGATGCTTGGTTGAGACTGAGCTGCTTTGATAATCACGCCGGGACGAGCATCTGGGTCGGTAGCTCAGTTGGTAGAGCAACGGACTTTTAATCCGTAGGTCCCGGGTTCGAGCCCCGGCCGACTCACCAGTTTTGTTTTTTGTGCTCTGCTCTTTATACAATCAGTGACCCCTTCGTCTAGTTGGTCAGGACACCGGCCTTTCAAGCCGGCAGCGCGGGTTCGAGTCCCGTAGGGGTCGCCAGCTTATATAAAAGCCCCTTCATCGCACGATGAAGGGGCTTTCTGATTTTATCCGGCGTCTGAATTTATTTGAACAAAGCCTGTCCGCCGACTCCCAGCGAAATGCGCCAGACGGATTTTCCGCCCAGTTCGGTTACATAAATGGAACAGGGGTCAAATCCTTCGCCGGAACCGAAAGCGATGCTCGCAGGCGTAAACAGGTCTTCAGCCACAATTTCCTGATCGCCTTCGGGGGTAATGCGTACAATCTGCCCACGCGTGTTGGCCGCGACATACAGATTGCCTCCGGCATCCATGGCCATTCCGTCGTTGCTGGCGCCTTTGCCGAGTTCGGCAAAGACAACGGCTTCCCCCGCCACGCCATCAACAACCGGGATGGCGTAAACAGGACTGTTGTCGAGCTGGAAGGTATTGGCGACATAAAGTGTCGCACCGTCGGCGCTGAAAACCATTCCGTTCGGACTTACCACGTCGTCGCACCATATTTCCGCCTGACCGTCATCGGTGACTTCCCATATTTCGGGGCGCATGTCATCGGACACAAGCCAGCTTCCCCAGGGAGTGCGCACAATGAAATTCGGGTCGTTTATCGTACCGGCGTCAAGCAATACCGACAATAAGCCTTCCGGCGTAATGCGATACAGTTTGCCGTCAACTTCATCCCCGCCGAACACAGGGCCGTATCCGGCCACCACCAGAGAGCCGGAAGAATCGAAGGCCATACCGATAGAGCCCGGCAGATCGGCGGCAAAAACACTCAACTCGGCTGATGAATTCAATTTCGCGACATTGTTGGCATTGGAGATATAAAGCCCACCTGCGCCGTCGAAGGCGATACCCTCGGAGCCGCGACTTGTCAGCGCCGCGAATTCAATTTTTTCTCCGACCGCCAGATCGGTGAAACATTCAACTTCGCCCTCGCCTTCACCCTCGCCTTCACCTTCGCCTTCGCCTTCGCCTTCACCTTCACCTTCACCTTCGCCTTCGCCTTCACCTTCACCTTCACCTTCGCCCTCGCCCTCGCCTTCGCCACTGTCATTATCATCGCCGGAACCACAAGCACACATAAGGACCAGCATCAGAATCAACAAAAAAGACAATATAAGCTTTCGCATTTCAGATTTGCACCTTTCGACAAAAACATTTGATTTTCCGCAACAATTCAAACGAGGAAGCGATTTTACTCCAGAAGGCGCAGAAATACAAACAGCTCTCTCATTCTTATTGTGTAAACGGCAGAATAATCCGTAAAACGGAATACTCAGTGGTGAAGAGCTTAATTTATACCGCTGCCGCCGGAAAGATTTCCGATGTAATTGAGATATTTTCTGGCGTCATCGCCGTTGAAGGCACTGATGGCTACTCCGAAGCCTCGCGGATAAACATTCGCCATTGACGGCGCAGACGGGCTGGAATGCATCACGGTGCCTTCAAGATTGACCTTTTCGCCGTCAGGCAGTTGAAGAGTAAGCCCCAGCCTGGACCCGACACTGGGAGATTCGGATGAAATTATAAACATTCCTGCACTGCTTAGATTGGAGGTCAGCCAGGTTTCTTTTCTGCTGCCGTCGCCGTAATTCAGCCATACAGGCAGATGGGCTTCATGTCTGTAATAGGCGCGGCGTTCTTTATAGTGCTTAACCAGGCGGTCGATAAAGCGCATGTATTCGGCATCTATCGACATGAATTTAACGCCGCTTTCAAACTGCGGCGGCTGGTCGCCCAGAACCACGTTTTTTCTGGCCCATACAATTTCGCCTTCAAGACGCATCTCCTGTCCGTCCAGGTCGATCTTTACATCAATACGCTGGCCGATTCTTATTTCAACGGCAGAAACAAGACACAGCCCGCCCAGAGAAACGTCAGACACCTGCGCCTCAATGAAGTCATTGTCTTTTCCGAACAGCACCCTGAACCTGACCGGTATTCTTGGATTGCATCTCCGCTCCCGGAAGGTCATATCCCCATCTCCTTTCAGACAAACCATCTTTTAAGTATAAAACAAAAACAACATCGCGCAATTTTTTCGCTTATTTTTTTGATATTATCATATATAAAAATTATTTACTATTCAAAACCATTCATTGCCGTGTTTTCCGGCAAACCCGCACGAAAATGATTGCATTTAATTACAGCCTCACTCCCGACATGCGCCGGCCTTAACCCGTTCGGAATATCCAGGTATATGGCAGAAATTGACTTATTACATTTTTACTGTTAGAGATTAAATGGGGAGGAGAAGAAAAGTCTCCCTATGACGAAAAAAATGAAAATAACTGATAAAATTATGAAGGAGGAAGTGTCCATGAGGAAATTGTGGATAGCTGGGGGGCTCCTTGGACTTATTGCCGTACTGCTCATGTCAGCATCATGCAGTGCGAAGCCCAAGGCATTGTTTGTGCAGAAGAATGCAACGGCGGTGGTAAAAGGTTACGGATATGCCTGGGGAGAAAATGCCGAAGAACAGGCTAAGGAACTGGCGCTGAAAGAAGCAATGGTTATCGCCGATCCGAACTCGGTGCATTTCACATATATGCACGAGGAACCGTACACCATTTTCCGCACGCGCGAAACAGCCAACGCCGAAGCAAAAATAGTCGGTGTTCAGGAAACGCCGGACGGCGGCTTCATGGCTGTCGCCGAAGCGACACGCAGCGGAAACGCCATGAAGAAAATCATGTATACGCGTTACGCCGACATCACGGTTGTAGACAAAAGCCCGACGCTTCAGGAGCGCCTGACAAACGCCTACACTCTTGCAGTCGAAGAGGCAATCAAGCAGTCCGCCGTATACAAATACAACGCAGTCCCGGCCAAAATGAGAGGCGACCTCACATTCCACTCAATCGAGCGCCAGGATAACGGCAGGGTACTGAAGCTGCGCATGCTGGTTTACGTTGGCTTTGTGGGACAGGGCAAGCTGAGCAGCGAAGAAAAGGCCATGGTTTACATGAACGCCTGGCGTCAGGCATGCACTCACAACAAAGGCGAAATGGCTAAAATTCTTTACGAAAAAGCCGTCAGATTTTTCCCCAGCGCCGCCTACCACGAAGAATTCGCAGCCTGGGCCATTTCTAAAAATCGCCTGCGCGATGCGGTAACTGCACTTGAAGCCGCCAACCGCCAGGATCAATACAGCGTAAAATATCTGAGCAAGCTTTATCAGCTCTACAAAAAACTCGGCGATACTGCAAAAGCTCAGGCTGCCGAAGCAAAACTGATTGAGCTGGAAGCCTTTGACGACAACATCGGTGCCGACCTTTCCTCCGGCTTCGAATATAAATCGAAAATCAAATGGGAAGAACAGGGCAACGATCAGCCGGAAGGCATGATCTACTTCAGAGACATTACCGATGAAGAACTTGATGCACAGATAAAGAACGCCAGAGAAAGACAGGAATAAACCAGTTCCATACTGCTTCGAATGCAAAGCCCCGGACTGAAATTGTCCGGGGCTTTTTTGTGCTTATCTCGTGGTGTTGATTGCAGTTCTTACAATGAGCATTCGCTGTCGCCATCTGAACCCGGCACGGTTTCGCTGTCAGCCGGAAGTTTTAAGAACAGATGCCGCAGCGTGGATTGCAATTAAGAAAGCCCCGTAAAAATACGGGGCTTTCTGATTTTCTTTTCAATTTTCTATTGCTGCTGAGCGGGGGTTCGAGCGCTCACTGATCGCCGTCCTCCTCAATTGGGGTAATATGCGGAAGAGCGGCGATGTAATCCACTCCCAGCGTATAACCTGCCGAATTGCTCTCTTTTCCGTATACTTTAACATAAAGAATATGTTCGCCGGCAGGAATGCAGACCGGCTCGTAAGTGACGTTCTTGAGCTTCTGCTCCTGGCCGGTTCCCGTCAGGTTCGGGTCGTGCAGACTGATGCGGCTGTTCGGGTGATAATCAGAAGTAAGGAATATCGGGTCCGGCTGATCGTCGAGGTAAAGCGCAGCTTCTCCCCAGTTGGCTTTTTTTACATAGTCGATGTAAATGTCGTAATAGTAAGAAGTGTCGATGTCCAGATTGAAAGCCAGCTTCTGACCTATGGCTTCTTCCGAATTGTCGGCGGAGTTCAGACGCACATAAGTCTGATCGCCGAACTGATCGGAATTGACCGTCTGGTATATTTCGGCGATCATCGGCGAACTCTTGGCCTGATTCCACTTCGATTCCGCTGTGCCGTACACCGGAGCGGGAACGACATCGCCGGCGCAGATATCTTCGGCGTCTCCATCTTCACTCAGCACGCACTGACCGCCCTGACAGATGTTGGGGGGAACACACTCAACATACTCTTCCCATTTCTGGCCGCTCGGCAGACAGCGCATAATCCAGCTTCCTTCACACTTGTACTTGCCCGGATCGCAGAGCTGACCTTCCGCCAGTTCAACTTCGGGTTCCTGTTCTTCCTGAACCGCCTCATCATCCAGGTCGCCGTCGTTCTCTTCGTCGCCATCAACG
>JAKQSH010000067.1 GCA_029570245.1 Deltaproteobacteria bacterium
TTTCGAAGATTCGTCGCTGCCATACGGCGGGATCGGCATAGCGCGTATCGTGGCGCGCCCACTGGCGCTGAAGTTCGCCGTACAGGTGCTCGTTGGAAACAACTATGACGCCGGGTGCAGGAGCTTCTTTGCGCGGTGCGCACGGATCGGGCGGCAGTGCGTCGATAAACTGGCGGAAGGAGCCGACGAATATTTCCTGATCGCCGGCCAGCATTTCGATGATTTCGAGGTAAGCCTTTCCCAGTTCGGCGTAGGTTGCATTTCCGGGGTAGGATGTGCGATTGTGCCAGTTAATGGCTGCAACTCCGCGATGGCGTTTGAGTTCTTCCACAAAAGAGCGCATTTCGGAGACGGCTCGCGCTGCGCTCATTCCTTTCTGATAGAAATAATTGCCGTCCATAACGGCGGACGGAATCTGCAGAATGGGCAGCGCGGTTTTTTTGCTGTGGTCGTATGGTCTGAACGGCAAGGCACATGAGAGACGCAGTCCGGGGCGATCATTGAAACCCAGAGATGTGTCGTATTCGAAACCGGCGGCGGCGTGCGCCTGCAGGGTGTTCCAGAAAGGATGACCGACGCGCCAGAAGTGGTGGCGCAGGCCGTTTATCGCGCCGCCGGTGAATTTTTCGAGGAGCTTTTTCTCTTCTGAAAAAAGCTCGGCGGCGGCAGCGTTGTATGAGGCATGCAGGCCGATTTCGAAGCCTTCGGCGCGCAGTGTGCGGAAAAGCTCCGCAAAACGCGGCGTGTCGATTGTGTAGTCAACATCCAGCGCGTGTTCGGATTTATCGTCGAGGTTCGAGCGCGAAGCGAAAAACCATGTGGAGCGCAGACCGAGCTTTTTTTCGGCAGCCATGACATGCGGGAACATCCAGAAATCTTCTTCGCTTCCGGCGGCTTTTTTTAGAAATTGAAGCTCCAGGCCCGCCAGACGGGCGGCGGCTTCTCCGACGCGCATTCTGCGCAGCGCGCCTTCAAGCATTTTCATACGATGCCGTATGTTGAGGTGGCTGACCTGATCGACATCGTGCGAGAGAATGACGGCGGCTTTGCAGCCTTCAGGCAGAAACGGACGGGTCTGCACGTCGAAATGCTTTTCGAGCCAGCGCGAAAAAACCAGCACATAGCGGTTTACCAGCGGTTTTTCGAGGATTTTCAGCCGATATTGCAGGCTGTTCAGAGCCGGAATGCGCCCGTGTTCGTCCAGCATGTCCTTACCGTAATCGGCGTGGGCTTCGTCCAGCAGCCAGAAGCGCATGGCGGTGACGATGTCGAAGCCCAGGTCGGCGTTCAGCGGAATGTCGCCGGAGAGTATGAATTCGTAATCGTCAAGCAGAGGTATGTTGCCGCCGTCGTACTTATCAATTTTCGGAATGTGCGGAGTCACTTCGGGCAGTCCCGGAGGCGTGCCGTATGTGAGGTCGAAAGCTGGACTTCCGCCGCCGACCGCTTCCAGACGGACGCCGGTGAAAGTGGACAGGAGACTGAGTAAGTATGTGAAGACTCCGCTGTTGTCGTCGGTCAGAATTTTCAGCGAAGGGAATGAGTCGGCATGTTCCTGCATGATTGCCCCTGTTGTAATAAACGTTCTTGACATAAGTGTGCCAAGTGGGCCGCTTCAAAGCAAAGAAAAATCTGAAGATGCCTTCGAGGCGGGCTTTCAGAGAGCGCTTACAAGCATAAATTTCTTCTCAAATGCGTCTTGCGGCTATATTGTATGTGCGTTGACATAAGGTGTCTTTTCGGCAGGGCGCGCGTATTTGAGAGGGCCGTATTCATGCGCATACTGTTTACAAATCAGCTCTACGGGCAGGGCTTGTCCTCCGGGCATAATCTTTACGAACTGGCGCAGTATCTTGTAAAAGAGGCCGGGCACGAAGTGCATGTGCTCTGCGGACTGGCCGGATACGACGGCTCGCTGTCGGACCTGCCTTCTTCGCAACTGCAGGACGGCGTGCATGTTCACCGCACCCGCTGGGCGCGTTTCGGCAAGGCCGGCATGGCGGCCCGCCTGGCCGATTATTCGGCGTTCATGCTGGCCACTCTGCGCGAACTGCTGCACGCCGGGCGTTACGACGTGATAGTCAACCTGACCGATCCCCCTGTGGCGCCATGGGCGGGAACTCTGATGTCCCGAATTTACGGTGTTCCTCAGATAATCTGGTGTATGGACGTACATCCGGACGCCATGCTTGAACTGGGTCTGATATCGCCCGGCAACCCTGCGGCGCGGATGGCGGTTGCGGCGGCGCGGGCTTCGTTTACGGGAGCCGACGCTGTGGCGGCGGTGGGGCGCTGCATGCGCGAACGGCTTATTGCCAACGGCTGCAGTCCTGAGCGCGTGCAGGTCATTACGGTCTGGAACGACCGCAACGAACTTTTGCCGCTTGAACGCGAAGCGAACCCGCTGCGGCGCGAACTGGGTCTTAACGACGAAACCGTCTTCATGTATTCGGGCAATATCGGCCTCATGCACGAGTTTCAGGATATTCTGGATGCGGCGCGCATTTTTCAGGACAGGCGGGATATTGTTTTTCTGTTTGTCGGCCAGGGGCGGCGTTTTACTGAGATAGAGGCGTTCCAGAAAAAGCATTCTTTGCCAAACCTGCTGATACGCCCTTATTTTCCGCGTGAAAGACTGCGTGAGTCTCTGAGTGTGGGCGATGTTCACCTTATTACGCTGCGCGAGAAAGCCGTGGGTGTCTCTGTGCCGGGCAAACTCTATTCGGCCATGGCGGTAGCGCGCCCGGTGTTTTTCATCGGTTCGCGGAAATCCGAGGTTGCTCTGACGCTTGATGAAAGTTCTTCCGGCCTCTGTATCCGTCCCGGCGATGTCGCCGGACTTACGCAGGAAATACTGAAAGCTGTGCAGAATCGCGCAGCGCTTGAGACCATGGGGCGAGCGGGGCGGCGCGAATTCGAAGCGAAATACGAACGCGAGGTGTGCTGTCGGAGCTGGGCCGAACTCATTGAAAACACGGCGCAGGCCGGCGGACGGCGCAGAGGGCGGCCATGAACGATTCTTTTTTTCTGCTGCGCGATCTGGCTCCTCTGCTTGTTCCGCTGGGTGTTCTTGGAACACTGACGGCTTTTCTGCTTTTTTACCGTTACCCCAGGCTGTCTCTTTTCGTTTATATTGCGGCGCTGCCGCTCTTCGAACTTTTCGTGGATTTCGGCTTTTTCAGAATGCGTCTCGACGATATGACGGCCGTTCTGGGCATACTGGCCATGCTGGCGCGTCATGGCGTGCGCCCGCTGAACGGCATGAATGCGCGCACCGGCGGACTGCTGCGGGCCTACTTCGTGTGCATCGCCGTGCTTTGTACTTCGGCGGTGTACGGTTATCTGCTGTATCATCGCATAAACGTGTACGACACCGGACGAGTAATCGGCAACTTTGTGAAAACGATTTTTCTGCTTCTGGCTATTCGCGACCGTGAGGATTTCGTTTTTGTTCTGAAGGTTTACGTGGTGGTGTTTTTCCTTACCGGAATTTACTATTACGTGCCGGTAATGCAGGAATTGCAGCATATTACGAACCGTTATCAGGCCAAAAAGAGCATCCGCACCCGTGACATGAGCATCAACGCCAATACTTACGGCTATTATCTGTCGATCGCCGTAATGTTTCTGGTCTTCATTCAGGAGCAGGGCAAAGACCTGTATTCGCGCCGCCACGCGCTTTTCAACAACATGATGCTTCTGTTCTTTCTGCTGATTATGGCCAGTCTGTTCTTCCGCATGTCGCTTATTGCGGCGCTGCTGGTTTTTCTTTATTCCCAGATTATCAGAAAGCGGGCCGCGCTGATATTCGTCGTTCTGCTTTCTATGATCGTTACGCTTTTTGCCGCCTCATATATTTTTGATTATATCCAGACATTCGATCCAACCGATATCGGCGACCGATACGGACGTTTCTGGCAAGGTATAGCGCTTTTCAGAGAAAGACCGCTGTTCGGACACGGACTGGGTCAGGAACTGTACCTTATTCCCCTCACAAGCTCGCATAATCCGGTTTCCATGAATCTTGCTGAAACCGGCCTGATCGGCTTTTCGACACTGGTTATTTTCATGGTGAAACTCATAAGGAACCTTTACCGCTTCAGCCTCTCGCATGTGCCGTTTCATATTCCGTTTGCAATGATGCTGGCGCTTCTGCTGCTTATTTCTCCGACTCCGGCAATATGGGTGGACAAAACCAGCATGTTCCTTATGAGCATGCTGATTGTCTACTCCGTTGTATGCGCACGCGAAGAAATGCAGGCCGAAGAAGTCGAAGAAACAGCCCAACCCGACGATGCTGCAGGCGCCGTGCCGGACGGCCGTTTTTCGAGTAATTACTAGACGCCGACGTTATGTCAGAGGTCGCGCCGTCCGTCCATGGCGCGTGATATCGTAACGCCGTCGATGTATTCGAGGTTGCCGCCCATGGGCACGCCTGAGGCCAGACGCGTCACGCGTATGCCGGACTCGGCCAGCATGCGGCGGATATACAGCGCGGTTGCGTCGCCTTCGACCGTGGGATTGGTGGCAATGATTATTTCATCGGCCTGCCCGTCTGCCACGCGCTTCGAAAGCTCGCGCAGGCGGATGTCGTCCGGCGAGACGCCGTTGATGGGGCTGATGGCTCCACCCAGAACATGGTAAAGTCCGCGATAAACGTTCGAGCTTTCGATGGCCAGCAGGTCGGGTACGCGCTCTACCACCGCAATGACACGCCGTTCGCGGTGTTCGTCGGCGCATATGCGGCACAGGCCCTCGCCGCTGGTGAAGTTTCCGCACAATTCGCAATGGCGGATGCTGCGCCTGGCCTCGGTAAGCGCCGAGGCCAGCTCTTCGGCCAGCCCGCCGGAATCCTGCACCAGATGCATTGCCAGCCGCGTAGCGGACTTGCGCCCGATGCTCGGCAGGTGCGAAAGCAGGTCGATCAAATGTTCAATCGGATCGCGCGAAGTCATGGCGTTTCCTGAATGGAGAGAGGATCAAAGGGGTGATGTTTTTTCTCAGAACATCCCCGGAATCTTCATGCCGCCCGTTACGCCCGACATTTTTTCGGACACCAGTTCCGATACTTTATCGAGCGCGGTATTGACCGCCGCAGAAATCAGGTCCTGCAACATTTCTATGTCGTTCGGATCGACTACTTCTTTTTCGAGTTTTATGCCGACTACACGGTTCTTGCCGTTCACTGTGGCCGTCACCATGCCGCCGCCCGCCTGACCTTCGGCGGTCACTTCGTCGAGTTCTTCCTGAACCTTGGCCAGTCTGGCCTGCATCTGCTGCACCTGACGCAGCATGGCCTGCATATTGTTTTTCATTTCTTCCTCCTTAAAAATCCGGCGCCGGAATCAGTGAAGTTCCCGGCATGTGTTTATTTGGTTTCAGATTGTTTCGCGCGCTTTGACTTCCAGCTCGAAGTGTCCGAATTCTTCGCGGACCGCTTTAAGCAGCGGGTCGCCTTCGGCTTTGCCGCGCGCCTCTTCGTTGAGTCTGTTGCGCTCGTTGCGGCGTTGTTCTTCAATGCTTACGGCCTGCACTCCGGTGCTGCCCTTCGGTGCGGCCTGTAAAAGATAAGTCCTGTCAAGCAGTTCTGAGGCCTTGAGCGACAGCTTTGTCAGCAGCGCCGGGTCGTTTATTTTTTCGGCCAGGCCGTTTCCCGGCTCGTATTCTATTATGGCGTGATCGGCGTGTTCGGCCACGCCCACCTGACGCAGCACGCCCCACAGCAGACGGTCTTCGCTTTTGACGCGATCGACCAGTTCAATCCACCATTCGGGCAGCTGTCCGGGGCCGAGCGTTCTGCCGACTTCAAAGACGCGGGCCGGACGCGGCGGCGGCGTATAAGCCTCTTCGGATGCTCTTTGCGTTACAGGCGATTCTTCGGCAGGTCCGGCGCTCTGCGCCGTGCGGCTGCGCCAGCCTGCGCCCGATGACCCCGACGAAGGCGCGGGACGACCTGAAGCGGCAGACGGGCCGGAAGACCCGCCGGATGGCAATGCTCCGCCGCGAGCAAGCGCCGCCAGTTCGGCAGCCAGCTGTCCCAGCGGCTTCAGGTCGGCCACCTGCAGCATTTTGGCCAGTGTCATTTCGAGAATGCAGCGTGGCTGTTCGGAGCGCGCCAGGATTTCCTGACCCTGTATCATAAGGTCGAACCAGGCCGTCCATACTACGGGTTCGGCCATTTTTGCGGTTTTTATCAGCTCGTCGGCTTCGGCTTCGGGCAGGTCGAGGATGCGACGCGCTTCCGGGTGGCTTATGGCAAGCACCGCCGAGCGCAGATATTCCACGAATTCCTGTCCGAACTGGCGCAGATCGTGGCCGTAGCGGCAGAGTTCGTCCACTGCGTCGAAAACCGCAGCGGCGCGACGTTCGACCAGCGCCCGCCCAAGGGTGTGAAAGACGCGGCTGTCCACGATGCCGAGTACGGTGCGGGCGTCTTCCATGCGCAGCACTTTGTCTTCGGCGTAAGCCAGCACGCGGTCCAGCAGCGACTGCGAGTCGCGCATCGAGCCGCGCGCCAGACGGGCCACCATGCGCAGCACGCCGTCTTCGGCAGTATAGCCTTCGGCGGCGATGATTGGCTCAAGCGTGGCTACTATGTCGTTTTCGGACAGCAGCTTGAAGTCGTAGCGCTGGCAGCGCGAAAGTATGGTCTGCGGAATTTTGTGCGATTCAGTGGTGGCGAATATGAACTTGACATGCTCTGGCGGCTCCTCAAGCGTCTTTAAAAGCGCATTGAAGGCCGCAGTGGAGAGCATGTGAACTTCGTCGATGATGTAGAT
>JAKQSH010000074.1 GCA_029570245.1 Deltaproteobacteria bacterium
AGTCGCACGGCGCTTGACATGGCCGCGATGCAGGAGCGCTGATGCGTAAAAACGGCAGGCTGGTTCTGGCAAGCTCCTTTCCGCGCTTCGAAGGCGACTATGTCGGCGCTTTTGTGGCACGCCATCTCGAATGCTGTTCACAGCGCGAAGCACCGACACTCATCTGCCCGGATGATAAGAAGGTTGAGAAATCCTTCGATATCTCAAGACCATATCGAGTGGTTCGTTTTCCGCTTCCTCCGGGAGTTCTTTACGGCGACGGCGGACCCGAAAACGTAAGGTCCGGCGGCGCATTGCTTTATCCCAGAGCGGCTGTGATCTGCGCTTCCATGGCGGCGGCGGCGCTGCCGCATCTTCCGCGCGCCACCGCCATCAGTGCTCACTGGGCGCTGCCCGGCGGACTGGTTGGAATGGCGCTGAAGAAAATCAGCGGGCTTCCGCTGCAACTAATTCTGCATGGCGGAGCCGTTCAGCTTATGCTGAAAAATCTTCCTGGGCGGATGCTGCTGCGCCGCATGCTGCAAAATGCCGACGACATCGTGTTTGTCTCGGAGGCGCTGCGCAACAGAACCCTTGAAGCAATACCGCATGCGCAGCGGCAGACAATTCTTTCACGCAGCCGCATAATGCCCATGGGAGTCGATGCCGGGCAGTTCCGTCGCCCGGACGGCATGCCGGCCGCCGCACTCGAAAACCGCCGCATTCTTTTCATGGGAAGGCTGGTGCCCATTAAAGGCGCGGATGTTCTGGTGCAGGCGCTCTCCGCCTCAGGAGGCGACTGGAAACTTACGCTGGCCGGAGAAGGACCGCAGAAGCCGTATATAAAAGACCTCTGCGAAGAATACGGCGTCAAAGCCGATTTCGCTGGTGCTGTGGATTACCGCAGGCGCGCAGAAATGTTCAGAGAACACCCTGTTTTCGTTCTGCCTTCGCGCCGCCTGAGCGACGGGCGCGTTGAAGGCGCGCCGCAGGCATTGCTGGAAGCGATGGCGGCGGGTGCCTGCATAATCGCCGCCGATTGCGGCGGAGTACGGGAAATGCTTATGGACGGCGACTGCGGACTGCTTTTTGAGCCGGAAAATACGGCACAACTGGCTGATCTTCTGAATAAAGCCTTGCAAAACGGAGGTTTGCGCCGTAACTTGGGTGAAAAAGCTCAGCGGGCCGCGCAGAAATTCGACTGGAAAATCATCGGCAGAGACCTGAGCGCGACTCTGAGGAGATTTGCAGAATGAAAACTCTTATGATTACAAAACCTATGGCTCCGCCCTGGGATGATTCGGCCAAGAACATGGCACGCGACATCGTTTTTGCCGTGCCGGGGCGCAAATTTCACCTGCTGTCGATTCCGCACCACCGCATCGGCGCCGAAAACGCACGCGAAGAGCCTTTCTACTTCGATGTACAGTCGGGGTACTCTCCCGGTCTGCTGATGAAAATGCGCATTTTTGCACGCATCATACGCCCGGACGAAATCGACCTGGTGCATCTGTTTTTTCAGCCGAACCCGCTTACGCTGCGCATGAGCCGCTATGCGCTGGCCATAAAAGGTCACACGAAATGCATGCACACCCTTACATGCGCACCGGGAAATTTCGAGAAATCCGCTCCGC
>JAKQSH010000076.1 GCA_029570245.1 Deltaproteobacteria bacterium
CGGCAGAAAAACCGAAAAAAGACGAAGCGCTGCCGCCTCCCAGCGTCGAACAGATTCCGCAGGGTGAGCAGCCAGTCGCGGAAGAAAAAGCCGAAGAAGACAAAAAAAGCGGTAAAATTTACGTAATGCTTGAGCCGCGTCTGGGCGTCAATCTGGCTATGCAGTCCGTCAAATCGGAAGGCAAAACCAGCTTCGAAACGAATCCTGCATTTACCGCCGGTTTCGCAGCACGTTACGTACTGCCGGTCTGGAGCCAGCGCCTGCGCCTGGGTCTGTCGGTAGACTGGCATTCGTACAGTTTTTCTCAAACTTCCGGCAGTGGAACAACACAGGAAAGAGGCATCGACGTCACTCTTACCAGCCTACCGCTGATGGCCGAGTTTGAAATTTTCATACTGCCCACCGGAATTTTCCGTCCATACGTAGGTGTGGGAGCCGGCGGCGCTTTTGTGAACATGGACTACAAGAGCGTTCCTAAAGACACTACCCTCGACACAGTAAAGGTTGACTCCAAAAAGTGGACGTACGCCTTCGAAGTGCTGGCGGGTCTGCAGTTCAACGTCTGGCAGGGCGGCCCCTTCATTCAGGCTCGTTACCTGATAAGCCGCGCCACTTATTCTTCCAGCGAAGGCTACGATTACCTGACAGCCGCCGAACACGGCGGTCTGGGTTTCCAGGTCGGCTACCAGTTCGAGTTCTAAGCGTTTGCCAGCTCGAAGCGCCTGCATAAGCATATGATAGAAAGAACGGATTTCGATGTCATAGTCGCGGGAGCCGGGCCCGCCGGTGCTACGGCGGCTCGTGAATGCGCTCAGGCAGGTTTTGCCACCGCGATTATCGAACGCTACCGACTTCCGCGCTCGAAACTATGTGGCGGCGGCCTCTCAAATCATTGCCTGGAAAATCTGGGAATCGACCTGCCGATTGAATTGGTCCAGGCACAGATAAACGGCGCGATAATTCAGGGCTTGGATTCGGAGGTGAAGATAACCCTGAAAAAACGGGCCGGAGTGCTGGTTGACCGTGCAGAATTCGATCATTTTCTTGCGAAGTCTGCGGAAGAAAAAGGTGCGAATCTGATTACGGACGCACAAATCATGGCTGTCGAACGAAAAGACAATCACATCGAAGCGACCTGCGCCGACGGCAGAATTTTTACCTCAAAAATTCTCATAGGAGCAGACGGCGTCAACGGCATCAGCCATCGCCTGGTAAGAAAAAAACTGCCTTCATCACAAACCGGAAACTGTCTGGAAGTTTTTCCGCCCGCCGCTCCAGAAGCGGTAAAGCGTGTGCTGAAAGATCATTGCGTTTTCGATTTTGCGGCTGCACGCTACGGCTACGGCTGGATATTTCCGCACCGCTCAAGCGTGGCGGTCGGCATCGGAGGCTTCAACGAGCATTTCCGAAAACCGCACGCAATTATGGACGCATTCCTGCGCAATCACAACTTCGACGCTGACGAACTGAAGGTAAAAGGCTTTCCCATTCCGGCTGGCGGCTTCAAAAGACCGCTTTCTGCCGAACGTGTGCTGCTTTGCGGCGACGCCGCCGGACTTGTCGATCCATTCCTGGGTGAGGGAATTTCTTATGCGGTCATTTCAGGGCGGATGGCGGCGCACAAGGCAATTGAGGCAATCAGGAATTCCCGTTTCGACGCTGAAAGCCTGAGAACATACGACCGCGAAGTCTGGAAAGAAATCGGCTGCGACCTGCGCTGGGCCTTGCGCCTGACGCGCGTACTGCATGGAATGCCGCGCCGCACGCTGGCGTTTTTCATCAGATGCAGGCCGGTGCTCGAACGCTTTACGCAGATCGTTTCCGGGCAGCTCAAATATCGCAGCTTTATTGGCTGGCTCCTGCCGCGCCTGCCATGGCTGCTGCTGCGTTCGCTGTTCAGAAAAGACCATACGCCACGCAGTCCCGGTGTCGGGACGGAACTCAAGCGCGGTTGATCAGAAACAATCCGGCTGAAAACTGAAACGGCGTCGCTGTGATCTGCAGCGACGCCGTTCTGTTATATGCGGATTCGAATTTCAGTGAGTTGCGCTTTTGGGGTCTGCACAGATTACGTTATTTATCAGACCGTCTTCATCGTA
>JAKQSH010000514.1 GCA_029570245.1 Deltaproteobacteria bacterium
CCGTATTTCGAAAATTGAAATTTCAACCGCGCCAGTTCGCCGTCAACTCCGTCAACTATTGAAAGGAACTGATACAGGAAGCCGCCTAGAAGCGTCATCCAGTATCCGCCCTGAGCTATGGCCCATACGCCGAAGACGGTAATGAATGTTGTCGATACCGACGCCATGTTTGGCGTGACGAAGGTGTTCGAAAGTAAGCGACTGATGGGAATGCTGATGTTGCGGTTTATGGTGCGCGATATTATGCCGTCGATTGGTTTTCGCAGGTCTTTAAGAAGATTGCGTTCTGCGAACTTAAGATTGTCTCCGCCGCATGCTGTAGTACGCCATGAGTTCTCGATATTTATCTGAGCTTCCGCCGTTTTCAGCCTGTCCCATATTGCCTTGTTGTCTGCGGTGTTCATAGCGGCAAGCGCCGACGCTTTCAACAACACAGCGTTGGCTTCGCGCAGTCGCTGATGTATGGACCCGGCGTCGAACCCGGCTTCAATGTTTTCGCATTTCGCAATAAATTCCTTGAAGAATTTAGCCGGGGCGATCAGATCGTCGCGCACGATAAGCCAGTCAGAGCCGTCTTTGAGATTCTTGCGCCAGTCGGACTGTTCTGCCGTTCCTTCGTAAAAATGAAAATTGGTTTCAAGGCTCAGTCGAAAATCGCTTTTGCACATTGGCTCCACATGTGCATATCTTTCAGGCAGGTAAATTTCAGCCGTGCCGATTCCAGAGTCCTGCAAGCCGCGCAACAGACGCACGATCAATGGCACGCCCAGCATTTTGTAACCGGGGAACACTGCTTCTGTTTTGCTTTCGGGATCGTTTTCGGCCCACCATTTCAGAGGCAGGATAAGGGCTTTTATCATGGCCTTCTCCGTATTGATGTTTCAGGGAAAGCGGATTATTCCTTCCGCCATTAGTTTTTCTGCATTCTCCAGCGTTTCCGGCGTGTCTGCGTCCTGCCACATTGCGGCGCCGATGTCCATATAGCCGAACTGTCCTCTGGCTCCAAGTCGGCGCATTCCATCCGAAAGCGACGCATCGCCTTTTTCCGCTTCCACCGCATGCAGTTCGGTGAATATTCCGGCACGGCAGAGAAATAGTCCGCAATCAACTGCGTTATATTGCGGCAATTCTTTGCCGATGGCGGTTATCCGGTCGTTTTCAGTTATAACTTTTGTCGCATCGTCCAGGTCGTAAACGCTGTCTATTTTGCGGTCTATGCACAGCCTTACCTCAAAATCGCCGTTGTCCTCATTTACAAGGCGCTGTGGAATTTCGCGGTCGAAGGCGTGGTCGCACATGCTCAGAAGAAACGGTCCACGCACCAGTTTTTCAGCCGCCAGCAGCGAAAGTCCGTTGGCGAAGCCGTTCCATCTGGGGTTGAAGACAAATTCGACATCGAAAGGCTGATTTTTTGCGGCGTGTTCTACAAATGAGCGCAGTTCTTCCGCCATGTAGCCAAGCACAACAACGAAGTGTTCAACTCCGGCGCTGTTAATGGTTCGCATGGTGCGCAGAATCATTTCTTCACCTGCAAGTTTGACCAGGGGTTTAGAAATCGGCGCGCCATGTCCCAGGCTCTGCAATCTGCTTCCCATGCCTGCGGCCAGAATAACCGCCTGATCCGCTTTTTTCTGCATTTTAAATTCACTCCTGATAATCAGTGACTCCCGGAATAAATTCCGGCAACAGGGTAGTATTCAGTTAATCCAGACGCAAAACAAAAGGCAAATAAAAATGAGCAACATTGAAAATTTATGAAAAATCAGTTCCTAAACATCTGCGGGTGATGTACCATATATACGTGGACTGTCTTTTTCTTCTTGTGCTAAGTCAGCTTTTTCATTGGTATTTGATGATTCTCCAAACGGGGGGTGAACGCGCTGCGGCGCGTTCATATACAGTCTTGAGGTGTTTTCAATGAAGATACGTTCCTATACCGTTTTGCCGTCTCTCCCGGCCAGACTGCAGCCGCTGTCAAGAATTTCCTACAACACATGGTGGTCTTGGAGTCGCGATGCGATTGAACTCTTCCGCCGTATAGACCCTGACCTTTGGGAAGAAGTAAATCACAGCCCGGTTGAAATGCTTGGCCGGGTAGACCAGAAGCGTCTGGAAGAACTTATAAAAGATCGCAGCTTCCTGGCGTTCATGGATCGCGTAGAGTCGGATATGAACGATTATCTCTACCAGCAGAGCTGGTTTGACGGTGCATATCCAGACCGACGCCGTGATTCGATAGCGTATTTCTCGGCGGAATTCGGAATTCACGAATCTATTCCGATTTATTCCGGCGGTCTAGGAATTCTGGCGGGCGATCATCTCAAATCCGCCAGCGACCTCGGCCTGCCGCTTGTTGGCGTCGGTCTGCTTTATCGCCAGGGTTATTTCCGGCAATACCTCAATGCCGACGGCTGGCAGCAGGAAACATACCCGCAGAACGATTTTTCCAATATGCCTGTAAAACTCGAACTTGACAAATCCGGCAACCCGATAAAAATCAGCGTCGATCTTCCTGGCCGTCAGGTTTTTGCACAAATCTGGCGCTGTCAGGTCGGGCGTGTTCCTCTTTATCTCATGGACGCCGACATTCCTGAAAATTCGCATGCCGACCGTATGATTACTCACCAGTTGTACGGCGGCGACTGGGAAATGCGCATCAAACAGGAAATTCTTCTTGGTATAGGCGGAGTGCGTCTGCTGCACATGCTGCGTATCCGGCCTACGGTTTATCACATAAACGAGGGGCACTCTGCGTTTCTTGCACTTGAAAGAATCCGTCTGCTGATGGAGAATCGCGGACTAAACATGCACGAGGCCAGAGAAATCGTCAAGTCCAGCACATGTTTCACCACCCATACGCCGGTTCCTGCCGGAAACGACGTTTTCGCCATTGACCTTATGGACAAATATTTCGGCGACTTTTATAAGCAAATCGGTTTCACCCGCGATGAATTTCTTGGACTGGGCCGTCAGGACCCCTTCGATAAAACCGAGCAGTTCTGCATGACGGTTCTGGCCTTGCGCCTTACGTCATGGTCCAACGGCGTCAGCGAACTGCACGGTGATGTCGCCCGCAAAATGTGGAAAAAAATCTGGAAGGAACTTCCAATCGACGAAGTTCCCATCAAGCACATTACAAACGGAATTCATACGCCCAGCTGGGTTTCGCAGGATATGGCGCAACTGTATAACCGCTATCTCGGCCCGGACTGGAAGCGCATGCCGCACGACAAGCGTTCGTGGGAACGCGTTCCCTCAATTCCTGACGCCGAACTGTGGCGTACACACGAGCGCCGTCGCGAGCGTCTGGTGGCTTTTGCCCGCCGCCGTCTGAAGTCTCAGCTCGAAAAACGCGGTGCGATGAAGTCCGACATCATGGCGGCTGCAGAGGTTCTGGACCCCGAAGCGCTTACCATTGGATTCGCCCGCCGCTTCGCAACATACAAACGCGGAACTCTTATCGCCAGGAACCCGGCGCGTCTTGCTCGCATGCTTAATGACGAGCACAAGCCGGTTCAGATCGTTCTGGCCGGCAAGGCGCATCCCAAAGATACGCACGGCAAGGAATTCATCAAGCGCATGGTTCAGCTCGCCTCAAAGCCGGAATTCAGGCACCGCATCGTCTTTATCGAAGATTACGACATCAATGTCGCTCAGTATATCGTTGCCGGTGTTGACGTATGGCTCAACAACCCGCGCCGTCCGCTTGAAGCTTCAGGCACCAGCGGAATGAAAGTGGCCGCAAACGGCGGACTGAATCTGAGTATTCTGGACGGCTGGTGGGTCGAAGGCTTCAACGGCAGCAACGGCTGGGCCATAGGGCACGGCGAAGAATACGATGATCTGGAATACCAGGACGAAGTGGAGAGCGAGGCTCTTTACAATGTTCTTGAAAAAGAAATTGTGCCGCTTTTCTATAATATTTCCAGCGACGGTCTGCCGCGTGAGTGGATTCAGTACATGAAAAACTCCATTCAGTCGGTCGGTCAGCAGTTCTCCGCCACCCGTATGGCGATGGATTATCTGCATCGCTTCTATATGCCGCACTCCGATTATTCCAAGGTTCTCAAGGCCAACAATTACGAACAGGCCAGAGTTCTTGCTGCCTGGAAAGACAGTATAGGTCAGCGCTGGAACGACGTCGGCATAGAATCGGTTTCCGACAGTTCAGGCGAACTGCGCGTCGGAGAACTTATGCAGATAGAAGCGGTGGTCAAGCTGGCCGGAATAAAACCAGAAGAGGTGATTGTCGAAGTCTATCACGGCGGTCTTGACCTCGCCGGCGAAATTAAGCAGCGCCGTCTGGTTCAGATGGGGCTGGTGGAAATAATGGGTGATGGCCGCTATCGCTACAAGGTCGGTATTCCCTGCGCCTACAGCGGCAGGCACGGTTACGCAGTTCGCATGCGTCCCATGCACGAGCGCATGTCGCAGATGTTCGAGCCGGGCTGGGTTATCTGGGGGTGATACTGGAAATATAAATCCGCAAATCAGGGCCGATTGTCGCCGGTTTCTTTTATTGAAACCGGCGATTCTTTTATTGAGCGTTCAGCCATATACCACATTACGATGCAAGTAATGAAAAGTATCGCTTCAAATGCGGTAGCCAGAATGTAAGGCAGGCTGCGCGTGTCGATGAAATAAAAAGCCAGGAAGCTTGCGGCAGCGACAGCTTTTGTCTGAATTATCGGCAGCATCCATGACAGGTCTTTGTCGGGTCTGCGATAAACACGCCAGGCGCAGAAGGCCATTGTCAGATACAGCCCGATTGTCGGTGCAAGCCAGAACAGGCTGCTTCCCGTGGATGTGCCAGGCATGTCGAAAAGCTTGCGTCCTATCCAGTCTACCCATGTAATGAGCATGTTTCCGATCAGCGGGACGGCGACAGCCAGCACCACATGCAGCCATATCAGAAGTCTCGCGAAACGACTGAGCCGATACAGGTCGGGTGTAAGCGCAACGTTGCTTCTGATTTCAACCGTTTGGATGTCGGAAAAGGGGTCCATGCTTTTCTCCAATCAGAGTGTTGAAGATACTATTTCGCGCAGTTTATCGAAGGCTTTCGGTGCGGAAGACGGTTCTCCGCCTCCGG
The DNA here is from genome assembly GCA_029570245.1 of Deltaproteobacteria bacterium. Lineage (GTDB taxonomy): Bacteria > Myxococcota_A > SURF-8 > SURF-8 > SURF-8 > JAKQSH01. The sequence continues at coordinate 5,093 of JAKQSH010000514.1, forward strand.
CTTGTGCCATTTCCGGCCTGCCGCCGCCTCTTACGCCGATTTCCGCTCCGATAACGCCGATGGTTTTTCCTGCAGGGAGTTTCGCCCGGTATTCAGCCGAGACGGCCAGCAGCAGGTTAAGTTTTCCTTCGAATTCGGACGCCAGCATCACAATGCCGGAGCCGATCTTGTCGATGAGCTTCTGACCGATTTCGCGCAGGGCTTTGCCTTCGACTTCGCCCAGTGCAGCGCAAAGAACTTTTGCGCCGTTTATGACTTCTGCTTTGTCTATAAGTGAGTCAACGCCGGCGGAGGCTTTTTCTATTTTAAGCTGCTCAATCAGTTTCTGGTCTCGCTTCTGCGATTCCATCAGAGCCGCTACGCCTTCTTTGAGATTCGCCACTGAAATTGACAGCAGACCGGCTGCTTCCTGGGCGGCGCGGCGCTGTTCCTGCATTATCTGCACTGCATATTTGCCGGTGGCGCTTTCGATGCGTCTTACGCCGGATGCGATTGAAGATTCTGAAACAATTGTGAAGGCTCCGATATCGCCGGTGTGTGCGACGTGCGTACCGCCGCACAGTTCCATCGAGAACGGAGGCATTTTAACCACTCGCACAACGTCGCCGTATTTTTCGTCGAAGAAGGCCAGAGCGCCCTCTGCCTGAGCATCGGCCAGCGATTTGACATCAGTATTGACAGGCGTATTTCCGTATATTTTTTCGTTAACCAGTGCTTCGATGCGTTCAATTTCATCCGGTGTTATGGCCTGGAAATGTGTGAAGTCGAAGCGCAGGCGATCCGGGCTTACGTACGAACCTTTCTGTTTGACATGCGAGCCTAGAACGCTGCGCAGTGCATATTGCAGAACGTGTGTGGCGCTGTGGTTGCGTCGGATATGATTGCGGCGTTCTCCGTCAACCAGCAGATCGAAAGTCTGACCTGTCTTTATTTCGCCGACGGTCAGGCGACCTTTGTGGGAAGAAACACCTTCTACCGGACGGTATGTGTCGGTAACTTCGAATTCGGCGGCATCACCAGTTATAATTCCGGTGTCGCCCACCTGACCGCCGGATTCTGCGTAGAACGGCGTGATATCGAAGACCAGCTCGGCTTCTTCACCTGCGGAAAGCGATTCGAGCAGGCGGCCTTCTTTGACGATCGCCTTCAGTGTGGCTTTTTCGTTCAGACTTTCGTAGCCTTTGAATGCCACGCCGTCAGGCAGCATGCGCTGTACTTCCGGCCAGACTTGTGTGGCGCCTTCACCTGTCGCACCTTTCCATGATGCCCGTCCGCGTTCGCGCTGCTTTTCCATCTCCTCCTGGAATCTGGCTTCGTCCAGTCCCAGTCCGCGTTCTTCGACGATCAGACGCGTAAGATCGACCGGGAACCCGTATGTGTCGTACAGTTTGAAAATTACTTCGCCAGGCAGAATGGTCGAGCCGGAAGCTTTTACCTTTGCGACGGCGTCGTCCAGCATCGCCAGTCCTGTGTCCAGAGTGCGGCGGAATCCTTTTTCTTCTTCTGACACGACTTTAAGTATGAAATCGCGGTTCTGACGCAGTTCCGGGTAAACGTCGCCCATCATTGAAATCACTTTATCGCACACTTCCGGCATGAAAACCCGGTCGTAACCAAGGCGCTTGCCGTGACGGATGGCGCGTCGCATAATGCGGCGCAGGACGTAGCCACGGAATTCGTTGGACGGAATGGCGCCGTCTCCGACTGTAAAAGCCGCCGAACGTGCGTGATCGGCAATGACCTGCATGGAAACATCATCTTCCTGGTCGGCTCCGTATTTTTTGCCGACGCCGCCGGAGATCAGGTCTATCAGCGGCATGAAGAGGTCTGAGCCGTAGTTGCTGTATACTCCCTGACAAACCGCTGCCCAGCGTTCGAGTCCGCCGCCGGTGTCGATGGACGGTTTGGGCAGGTTGACACGCGAGCCGTCGGCGCGCTGCTCGTACTGCATGAAAACCAGATTCCACAATTCAAGAAAACGGTCGCTGTCGTCGCAACCGATGGTTTTTCCCTTCCATATGTCGTTGGGTCCGTCGCCCTGATCGAAGTGAATTTCAGAGCAGGGGCCGCAGGGACCGGTTTCACCCATAGACCAGAAATTGTCCTTCGCGCCCATACGGATGATTCTGTCTTCCGACACGCCCATGTCTTTAGCCCATATTTCCCAGGCTTCGTCGTCTTCTTCGAAAACCGTTACCCAGAGCTTGTCAACCGGCAGGCCGACTTCGACTGTAAGCATTTCCCAGCCGTATCGAATGGCTTCACGCTTGAAATAGTGTCCGAATGAAAAGTTGCCGAGCATTTCGAAAAAGGTATGATGCCTTCCGGTACGTCCGACGTTTTCAAGGTCGTTGTGTTTGCCGGAAACGCGCATGCATTTCTGCACTGTGGTTGCGCATGGCGCGGGCCTTTCGCTGACGCCGGTGAACACTTCCTTGAATTGGTTCATGCCTGCATTGGTGAAAAGCAGGGTGGGGTCGTTCTGCGGCAGCAGTGAAGAAGAACGCATGCGCAGATGCCCGTTACGTTCGAAGTATTTAAGAAAAATCTCGCGTATTTCGCTGGAAGACAGTTTTCTGTTCATTTAATCAACCTCTGTATCGAAATTCAGCACTCTATTTATTGCGCTGCGGACAGCGTCCGACGAATAACCGTGGCGCGAAAGATATCCGTACAGCTTTGCGTATTTTTTACGTTTATCCTCTTCCCGAATGGAAGGGGCTTTCTTCAGTGCGTCCTTATAGCACAAATCCTTTTCAATATCTTCAACAAAAAATTCCGAAATGATTTCAGCACTGATTTCGCTCGACACACCTGCTTCCTTGAGTCGCATTCTTATTTCGAGTGGGCCGCGCAGCTTGCTTTCGGACCAGTAACGAACCATCTGCCGGGCGAAACGTTCGTCTGAAAGAAAGTCGAATTTTTCCAGCCGGTTGAGAGCGTCTTCTATTTCTTCTGCCGTAAATTTGCGCTGTTGCAGTTTGCGCCGCAGCTGTTCGCGGCTGTGTTCGCGTGTCGAAAGAAGCTTCGATGCGGTGTCGAAGGCATTTCTGTTGCCGTTGTCGGACATTGCGTGCTCCGCTTTTCTGGCTTCGGGTTTACAGGGGGTAGTCGTCCTTGTCGTCAGGCTCGAAATTTATCCATCTGTCGTTGCTTTCCGAAACCACACCTTTGACGCGCAGTGCGAAATCGTCGGGCCTGCTGGCGTTGCGCATGGCTTCTTCAAAGCTTATAAGTTGAGCGGCAAGCAGTTTCATCAGCGACTGATCGAAACTCTGCATGCCGGCGTTGGCGCTTTTGGCTATAACATCATGCATTTCAGGCATGCGTTCCGGCTCACGGATGATGTCCTGAACTATTTTGGTTGACACCAGAACTTCTACCGCCGGAACCCGGCCCTTGTTGTCCTGTCTGCTCAGGAGTCGTTGGGAAATCACCGCCTTGAGAATGCCGGCCAGTTGCAGGCGCACGGACTTCTGTTCATCGGATGGGAACATGGAGATAATTCGGGTGATGGTTTCGGTCGCATCCAGTGTATGCAGGGTAGATAAAACCAGATGGCCGGTTTCCGCCGCCGCAAGCGCCACTCGCACCGTTTCCAGGTCGCGCAGTTCGCCGATGAAAATTATGTCCGGGTCCTGACGGAGAGACGAGCGCAGCGCATGCGCAAACGAATAAGTGTCCACACCCAGTTCCCGCTGGCTTATCATGCAGAATTTGTCGCGGATGAGAAATTCTATCGGGTCTTCGATGGTTATTATGTGGGCGTTGCGGGTTTCGTTTATGTGATTGATCATCGCAGCCAGAGTGGTCGATTTTCCGCTGGATGTCGTTCCGGTAACGAGCACCAAGCCACGCCTTGCTTCGGAAATGTGCTTCAGCGATTCCGGCAGGTTCAGCTCTTCGAGGGTGTGAATTTCCATAGGGATTGGACGGATTGCCATGGCCAGCGTGCCGCGCTGCTGGTAAACGTTGATTCTGAATCGTCCGACTCCGGAAAGTCCGTATGAAAAATCGACTTCGTGATGTTCGTCGTAAACGCGTCGATGCCGGTCTTCAAGTATTTCAAGCACCATCTCCTTTACATCCTGCGGTGAAAGGAGCGGCATGTTCTTCATCGGAACAAGTCTGCCGCCGAAGCGGAACATCGGCGGCAGACCTACTTTGATGTGAATGTCGCTTACTTTGCCTTTGGCTGCAAGCGCCAGTATCTCTTTTATGCTCATAGGCAGACCCCCTGAAGGAGGCTTTATTTCTTGCCTCCTTTAGCTTTTCTGGGCTTGTCTTCATCGTCGTCTGGCATGTTTTCGATATCTTCGGCGATTTCAGCGTCATTCGAAGATTTCGGGTTTGCCTTAAGACCGTAACCCAGCCCAGACAGGATAGCAGTCTCAATTTTTTTGGCAACATCGGGATGCTCTTTAATGTAGGTTTTGGCATTTTCCCGACCCTGTCCCAGACGCTCTCCTTCAAAAGAGAACCATGCGCCGCTTTTTTCAACTATGTTGTAATCGACGGCGGTGTCCAGCAGGCAACCGTCTTTGCTGATGCCTTCACCGTAAATCATATCGAAGTCAGCGGTTTTGAAAGGGGGCGCCATTTTATTCTTGACGACTTTTACACGTGTGCGCGAGCCGATGGCGTCTTCACCCTGCTTGATTGTGGCAATCTTGCGGATATCGAGGCGCACCGAACTGTAGAACTTGAGTGCGTTGCCGCCGGTGGTCGTTTCGGGGCTGCCGAACATTACGCCGATCTTCATACGCAGCTGGTTGAGGAAAATAACAGTCGTGCGGGTCTTCGAAATTATGGCCGTCAGCTTGCGCAGAGCCTGGCTCATCAGGCGGGCCTGAAGTCCCATCTGAGCTTCACCCATTTCGCCTTCGATTTCGGCTTTGGGTGTAAGAGCCGCCACGGAGTCTACTACGATTATGTCGATGGCGTTGGAGCGGATAAGGTTTTCTGTGATTTCAAGCGCCTGCTCTCCGTAATCGGGCTGCGAAACCAGCAGCTCGTCGGTGTTTACCCCCAGTGCGCGGGCGTATTTGACATCCAACGCATGTTCGGCGTCGATAAAGGCGGCGATGCCGCCGTTTTTCTGTGCTTCTGCGACTGTGTGCAGAGCCAGCGTCGTTTTACCGGAGCCTTCAGGTCCGAATATTTCGACTATGCGTCCGCGCGGCAGTCCGCCGATGCCCAGCGCGATGTCGAGATTGATTGCCTGAGTCGATATTATGGGCAATTTGCCGTAAATAAGCTCCGGCTCGCCCAGCTTCATAATAGAACCTTTGCCGAATTGCTTTTCGATCTGGGTTACCGCCAGTTCGATCGCCTCACGTTTTTCCTTGTCAAGCGCCATTCTTCCTCTCTTTCTACTTGTTATCAAGCAGTCTCAAAATTTTAGTCAAAGCCGTATAAGCCGCCATTCTTCTGAAGCTGAGTCTCCCGAAAGGCGGCAGTTGTTTTACTTCTGCTTCTGCGCCGGAAGGACCGGCTGATCCGACCGCCAGAGTTCCGACCGGCTTCTCCGGGCTGCCTCCGCCGGGGCCGGCGATGCCGCTGGTGGAAACCGCGAAGTCGGCTCCGAATCGCTGCTGCGCGCCTTCGGCCATCTGCCGGGCAACCTCTTCAGAGACTGCGCCGAAGCGTTCCAGGCTTTCGGGATTTACTCCCAGTATATTTATTTTGGCTTCGTTCGAATAAGTAACCGCGCCGCCTTTGAATACGTCTGACGCGCCTGGGATGTCGGTTATTAGCGTCGCTATTAGCCCGCCGGTGCATGATTCGGCGCAGGCCAGCGTTTTTCCGTTTCTGCGCAGCAGATCAATTACTATTTCGGCCAGTTCGCGCTCTTCTTCCGTGTAAACGTGATTTCCCAGGCGCTTTGCCGTTTCGTCTCCAAGGGCAGTGAAATCTTCGGCGGAAATGACGGATTCCGAAGCAATCAGTGTGAGGTAAACGCTGGGAGAAACCACCCGGTAATGAAATTCAACCGGTGATGGCTTTTCGAGATCAGCCAGCATATCTGAAAGTTGCGATTCTCCCAGTCCGAAAATTCGGAAGTGTCGTCTGAACGGTTGGGCAACGCTGAAGAATTCGCGGATTTCCGGTATGAAATCGTCGTCCATGAAGCCGAAGCTTTCATGCGGGACACCAGGACCGAAATACAGGCGTGTTCCGTTATGTTCTATTCTGAATGCGGGCGCCGTGCCGCGTTTATTTATGTAGTATTTTGCGCCTTCCGGCAGAAAAGCCTGTTTGATGTTTGATTCGAAGAACGGGCGATTTATACGCACGAAATATTCTTTCAGAAGTTCCAGCACTGTTTCGTTGAGCTTGAATTCAAGTCCAAAGGCTTTGGCAGCCGCTTCTGCTGTAAGATCGTCTTCTGTTGGCCCCAGACCACCGGTGACAATGACAAGGCGGCTGCGCTCGGTGGCTTTGCGCAGTTCGGAAATCACTGTTTCCATGCAGTCGGGGATTACCGTATGTCTGCTCACTTTAAGGCCGAGCATTTTAAGTTTTTCAGATATTATGGCTGAATTCGTGTTGGCAATCTGCCCGTCCAGCAGTTCATCGCCTATGGCGATCAATTCTATTTGTGATGTCTGTTCCGTCATTGTCTTTTTGTACTTCAGTTAATGGCTGTACAGATGTATAGCACGAATTCGGAGAAAAGCAAAACATTTAGATTAAATATTTTCAGTATTCAATCACCCAATGGAATCTGCTTGTGTGAATAAGCAAAAAATACTATGGGTTGCAATATGTTGCAGTCGGATATTTGGTGCAGCAGGCGTCGCGGGCGCCGGTCAGATTCTGGTTGTCGTGGGCGATGATTACCGCGCAAAGCTCTGAATTCTGCAAATACGGAGTGTCGCCCGACAGCACGCCCGGCTCGTCGAATTCGTCGTTGCCGTTGGCGTCAACCCATATCGGGTTGGCAAGACCGAAAGAAATCGCTTCCGGGTAGACCGGGAACAGTGTGTAGCTGGCGGCGCTTTCGCGCAGGTTTTCGCCGTTGGCCGAAGCTTTCATTTCGGCGGTGGTCGGAACCGTCAAGGCAATGGCGGCCAGCCAGAAATCTTTGTATTTTCCCTGTGGCGTTTCTGCCGTATCCGGTGGCAGGGGAATGCTTATGTCCTGCTCGAAGACGCGATAACCTTCTTCCTCGAAAGTCTGGATTGCACCTGGAAAATTGAAGTTTTTGGGCGGCCAGACAACCTGGCCGTTCTGTACTATCATTGCGAAGTTGAAGGGCACCCACAGCGGAGCGCTCACTTTTAAATGAATTGTAAGGCTTGCATTATCGCTGATGATGTCCTCTGGTTTATATGTATCGCCCGGCAGAGCATCTGCGATGCTGATTTGTATCGTCGGTCCGGCAACTATTATGTTGCGGTGTTTTTTCAGGGCTGCGCTCAGTGCTCCGGCTGCACCGTTCCACTCGTTGTCATCAAGCACCAGCAGATTTACAGGGTAGCCCATTGCAGAAAGATCATCGCCGTCGTTGCCGAATGTGGCGGTGCAGTTGTAACCCTGATTCAGCAATGACGCCCAGTCTGCCAGCGTGTAATACAGGTAAATGAAGTCGTTGCCGGATGGCAGCAGGCTGACGCTGTTCCATTGCGCCAGGTAATCGCCGATCAGCGAGTCCAGCGAATCCTTGCCGATGTACGGATCGTAGGCTGCGCCGTCAACACCGAAGCGTTCGAGAATGCCGCTGCCGTCACCGTTTCCGCGCAACTCCGGCTGGTGAATAAGCACCGCTGAGTAATCGGACCGTAAAGCGTCCCATGCTCCCGGTGGCGGGCTGATTCCGCTGAATCCGCCGTCGTAATCAGAGTAATAAAAGCCTGGTATGTCGAAATACTGTTCAGCATCTTCCGGTGCGGTGATTCCAAATGCTCCGGTTGTATAACCGCTCTGGCTGTAATCGTCCAGCAGCGGTGTCTTGACGTTCATGCCGGAGACTGCGCTGAGTCTGTCGCCGTACCCCAGGTTTTCTATGAGGCTGGCGGCATCGGTTATCGTGCAGGCGTCGGCGTATGCAACGGCTCTGTAACCCGCAGCAAGTGCGGCTTCAAGGCTTTCAGACAGTGGTGTGAAGTTGTCCAGTGACGAGTCCGAAAGCAGCCCGGCTGCCAGTGGTACATACAGCGGTGAGGCGCTGTCTCTCAGTTCTTTGGTGGAAATTTCTGATTCAGGTTCTTCCTCCGCCACGTTTTCCGTTTCTGATTCGCTTTCAAGTTCCTCTGGGTCTGCATCTCCGTCCGGCGGCAAATTTCCATCCTGTCCCAAATCCACAACCTGTTTCAGTGTGAATTCGTGTATTTCATATTCGCCTTCGCCCTCGTTCTGTTCCGTCGATGCATATAAGGTGATTCCGGTTTTCACGTCGATGCTGTGGAACAGTCCGGCAGAAGCCACGATGGTGAAAACTCGGCTTTCGGCGCCTTTCATCGGTACTGCAACAAAGTGTTCCGGTTGCGTCGTGTCGCTGATATATGTGGTGAAGTATGGCGTTTTTCGAGCTTCGTAATCGCTCTGAATATAAAAATCAAGACGGGCCGGAATGTTTACTGTTCCGCCTGATGTGCTCTCAGTTACCGATACATATATATCAGCCGGAGCGGCTGGCGAAATTATCGGGATGTTGTCGATATGTTCTCCGGCCTGCAGTTTCATTGAGCTTGTCGGAAGCCCCTCTCCGCCGATTCTGCTGTATGCCGCCAGGTAAAAGTTCTGTTCCAGCGGCAATGAGTTGAATTCGTAGAAATACACATCGTAGTTTTCGTACGGGAACGATACCGAAAGCAGACGATCTGTTTCGAAATCTCTGGCGGCGACGAAGATGTCTTCAATTTTCAGCGCCCCCGGTAGCGAAAGCATGCCTTTTATCCGGGCTTCGGTTTCTTCCGGGCTGTATATTGATTTCAGAAGCGCGTCCGGTGATTTTTCTGAGACATAAAAACGCATTTCTTTCACAACCACGCCGCCATTTTCAACTTTAAGCTGTTCTGCACAAGTGGCGTAATAAGGGCGCTCGTCAAACTTCATAATCTGAAGTTCCTCTTCCGCTCCGCACGAAAGCATATAGCTTGAAGCGTACGAGAAGCGCGCCAGCGCAGGTGCCTTCCACGCTTTCAGATATGCCGGTTCCTGGGCGGAATGATAGCCGAAATAGTATGTTTCCTGGCGTGAATCTGTAAGAATTCCAGCTCCCAGCGTTACAACTTCAAGCAGGGAGTCGTCATCGGTAGATTGCTTGGCGCGTATTTCCATGCGCAGATAATCGCTGTCTGGATCGAGCATATAATATATGAAAAGTTTTACCTGCGGGTTGGGTGGTGCGCTTAACAGTTTGCTGTATCTGTCGGCCAGAGGCGAACCCCAGTCGCTTCCGCTGACTTTGATGACAGCGGCTTTTCCGTTACTGCCGTTGTTTATCAGTTCTATTTTTTCGATTTTGAAATTGCGGTATGTGCCGAAGTCTATGCCCTGGCTTATGGCGTCCATTTCGATTGCCGGCCACAACTCCATGAGTTTGTCATCCGCAGCAATTCCGTTTTCGTCCAGCGCGGCGGCGTCCAGCACTGTTCCGCCTGAGCCGCTTACGCCGCGCCAGCCGTTTGTGTGATCTCCGCCCTGGATTATAAAGGCCGCACGGTTGTTGTAGATTTTATAATCTCCGGCTCTGCCCTGCGCTTTTTCTCCGGGAATCAGTTCGCTGTCGGGGTTTGTAATTATTCCGGCGCGTACCTGTGTAGCATCCAGAACGACATCCAGCGGCAGTTGGCTGGTGTCGTTGCCGTCGTTATCCCCATCTGCTTCAATGCTGTCGCCGTCGGCGCCGCTGTCTCCATCAATCCCGGATTCGCTGCCGTCTTCGTCTCCATCCGTCGCATTCGGATTGATTTTTGCCGCAGGCATATTGTCGCAGGCCGCAAGCATTGCCGCACACAAAAAAGCTGCAATCACAGAGAAAACCGCGATCAGGCGCACTTCTTTCATTTCTTTTCTCCCGTTTTGCCAGGATATCAGACTGTCGCTTTACACTCGCCTGCCGACGAAGTAAACAGATAACTGTTCATGCGGGCCAGTCCTTCAAGGTCGTACACTTCTTCAGAGAACAGAGGTATACATGCCATGAATTCGGCTTTATGCAGCCTGTTTTTAAGGCTGTCGATATTTTTTCGTGTGTTTTCGTTAAACTGTTTCGCCACTCTGCGCAAGTTCAGCAGTTTTTCCAGCGTGGATTTCATCAGCTTTTCGTCTGCTCCGCTCTGGCTGCTGATCTGTCTTATTGTGTCCTGCCGCATAAGCGTTTCCACATCTTCTGAGCACAGCGGGCAGTCTTTTATTATCTGATACGCCCTGTTGACGACCAGTGCCTTAAGCGGCATGCCGAATTCAAGCAGCTTGTCGTGAAAGAACGCCGCTTCATCCAGGACGTTGGCTTCGGGCGATGTTATAAGGAAAAAGACGGTGTCTTCCTCGCGCAGCAATTTGTTAACCTTGTCGGCTCTGTCTCTGAAGCCGATGTACAGATATTTGAACGCCTGGAAAAAATCAATCAGGTCTTTTATGAAGTCTCCTCCGGTGAGCACACCCAGAAGCTTGAAAACCAAGTTGCCGCTTTTCTGGATGATGAAGCCGCCCAGTCCGTTCGATTCGGCCTGTTTGAGGAACCATTGCACGACGGTTTCATCAAGAAACGACACCAGTCGATTGGGCGCAGTAAGAAAGTCCAGAGCATTCTTGGTTGGTGGCGTATCCAGCACCACCAGTTCGTAACGTCCTTCTTCCATAATATCGTACAGCCGCTCCATTGCGACGTATTCCTGTGAGCCAGCTATGGCGTGCGACAGTTGCTTGTAAATGTTGTTCTCGGATATGCGTTTCTGCAGGGCTTCGTCTTTTGCAACGCGGCTTAAAAGAGCATCCAGACTGCGTCCGGTGTCCAGCATGGCTGCGTACAGCTCGGCGTCAGCCGGCAATCCGGCTTTCTGAAGATGCTCCGGCGGAACGCGGCGCTCTTCGTTGTCAAGCTGTGACAGACCCAGTGCCGTCGCCAGTCGCCGTGCGGGGTCAATGGTGAGAACCAGCGTTCTTCTGCCGGAAAGCGCAGCATGCAGAGCTATTGCGGCGGATGTGGTTGTTTTTCCTACTCCACCTGAACCGACGCAGATCAGCAGTTTGCGGCTGCTTATTATTTCTTCCAGCGTCATACTCTCTCCATGCCCAGTTCCAGTTTAAGTTTTTCAGCCAGATGCCTTGCCCCTGCCAGGTTGAAGCGCGACAGCGGCAGTCGCGGCGCATTTATTTTTTCAAGCTCCACAAAATCGCTCAACCGTTTCATCTGAATGCTGAAACGGCTCTGCCTGTTCAGGTTGTCCATTCCAGTAAACAGCAGTTCCGAAACAGCTTCGTTTCCGTTATCATCCGCGCTGATTTTCATGCTTCTGAGCAGTCCGGCTTCATTGTCGTCGAAAATCCGTTCAGGAACGCAGTTGATGAAAAGATAACCCAGAGGCAGATCGTTGCCGTCTTTCAGTTTTCCCAGCAGTTCTATTGTTTCCGTCACCGGCATTTCTTCCGGCAATGTTACGATGTTGAGCATGGTTTTTGCTGGATCGCGTAAAAGTTTGTCGTATTTATCGACCATTTTAAAAAGCGGTCCGCGTCTGGTGAGACGTTTGACCATCTGCGGTATCTGAAGGAAGAGCAGGGCATGTCCGCTTGCCGGCATGTCTATTATGATAATGTCGAAACGCGGACCGATTGCGGATTTTTCCTGTTCGAGCCGGTAAATTGCGTTAATCGTCACAAGCTCGTTTACCGCCGGAGCCGTCTTGAAAAAATATCGCAGTATTTTATTGCCTGTAATCAGCTGTGCCAGTTTGTGAATGCGGGCGTGCTCCTGTATGTATTCTTCAAGAGCTTCCTTCGGGTCGATGTTTATTGCCCATATGTTGTCTGAAATCTCAATGGGTTCAAAGCCCAGATATGGCACGTCGAATATCTGCTTCATGGCCGATTTTGTGTCGATTTCGACAATCAGAACACGCTTGCTCATCTGCGCCGCCAGCACTGCCAGTCCGGCTGCAATGGTGGATTTGCCCACGCCACCCTTGCCGGTGAACATCAGCAGCCGTTTGTTGAACATTTCGCTCGCAGCCATTGTCGCCCCGCTCCGTAAATACCTTTCATTCCATACAATATATATCGTCGGCCAGAAATGGGCAAGTTATGCCGTTTGTTCATCTTCATTTTACTCCGGGAATAATGTGCCACATGCGGCTGTTGAAAAAATAAGAGAAGTCGCCTTGACAAAGCGGCCTTCTGAAAAGCACAATTATTGAAAATAATTAATGGAAGGGGAAAACAATGGGAATGAATCAGGAGGTCGGAGTTCAGGAACGGCTGAAGCTGGAAGAAACCATTATCGGCGACAGTGTCCGCGAAGGCTGGGAGGCATTCAAGGCCCGCCCTGGGATAATTATCGGCATGATGGCTCTTTTTATTGTCATCATCGCTATAGGTCAGTCGATTATAACGCAAGCCTTTGTCAGTGATGTTGTCACCATGAATGTCGTATCTCAGATTTTTGGTTTGTTCACAACCGTTTTTTCTGCCGGCATTTATTTGACCACACTGAAAATGGTGCGTCGCGAGTCCGTTAACTTCGGGCTCATCACCTCAGGTTTCGGGCGCACCGTTCCGCTGATCGTAGCGTATATTCTTCTGATAATAGCCTGTCTGATCGGTGTTATTCTGCTTGTTATTCCCGGAATCATTATCGCTTTAGGTCTTTCTCAGTGGCTTTTTGTCGTCATGGACAGGCAGGAACTCGGTGGTGTCGAAGCGCTGAAAGCCAGCTGGGAAATGATGAAGGGGTACAAACTGAAATATTTCGGTTTTATGCTGCTTCTCCTGCTTATCAACATTCTCGGCATGCTGGCTCTTATAGTAGGACTTGTCGTCACTGTTCCGTTAAGCATGCTGGCGATGGCCAGTTTCTACAACCGTGTGCTCATCATAAATGCTGCAAAACCTGAAATTCCGGCAACTTCAAATGTTTACGACAGCATGAACGGATAACGCGGCGGAAGCGGAAGGGTAGTGGACTTTACTTTTTTTCTTCGATGTATACG